>NZ_LZKF01000246.1:0-105640 GCF_001672665.1 Mycobacterium sp. E2238
GTTGAGGACGAGGCTCGCAAGATGTGGGCGTCCTCGATGAACATCGCCGGCTCCGGCTGGAGCGGTCAGGCGCAGGCCACCTCGTACGACACCATGGGTCAGGTCAACCAGGCCTTCCGCAACATCGTCAACATGCTCCACGGAGTGCGGGACGGACTGATTCGCGACGCGAACAACTACGAGCAGCAAGAGCAGGCCTCGCAGCAAATCCTCGGCAGCTAGCGCTTAAAACCGCGGCTGCGTACCATTCCAGACATTAGGAGAACACCGTTATGACAATCAATTACCAGTTCGGCGATGTCGACGCCCACGGTGCCTTGATCCGCGCCCAGGCCGCGTCTCTGGAGGCTGAGCACCAGGCCATCGTTCGCGATGTGCTTGCTGCGGGTGACTTCTGGGGCGGTGCCGGTTCGGTGGCCTGCCAGGAGTTCATCACCCAGTTGGGTCGCAACTTCCAGGTGATCTACGAGCAGGCCAACGCCCACGGGCAGAAGGTGCAGAGCGCCGGCAGCAACATGGCCAGCACCGACAGCGCCGTTGGGTCCAGCTGGGCCTAACCCCAACTTCAGGCGCGGCAGCACACCGAGATCTGGTGTGCTGCCGCGTCCTGCGGTTACCGTGCACTTTGAACCCTTGAGGTATTGATGGATCAGCAGACCGCCCGCACCGACATCACCGTTAACGTCGACGGTTTCTGGATGCTCCAGGCCCTCCTGGACATCCGGCACGTCGCGCCGGAATTGCGGTGCCGGCCATTCGTTTCTACCGACTCGAGCGACTGGCTCAACGAGCATCCCGGGATGGCGGTGATGCGCGAGCAGGGCATCGTCGAAAACGACCAGGTGAACGAACATGTGGCCGCTCGAATGCGGGTGCTGGCCGCGCCGGACCTCGAGGTCATCGCCCTGCTGTCGCGGGGCAAGCTGCTCTACGGCGTGGTCGACGACGAGAACCAGCCGCCCGGCTCGCGAGACATCCCCGACAACGAGTTTCGGGTAGTGCTGGCCCGCCGCGGCCAGCACTGGGTGTCCGCGGTGCGGGTCGGCGGCGACATCACCGTCGACGACGTCGCGATCGCGGACAGCGCCTCGATCGCGTCGCTGGTCCTGGACGCGCTGGAGTCGATACACCACGCCGAGCCCGCGGCGATCAATGCGGTCAACGTGCCGTTGGAAGAAATGCTGGAAGCCACGAAGTCGTGGCAGGAGTCCGGCTTCAACGTGTTTTCCGGCGGCGACCTGCGGCGGATGGGCATCAGTGCCGCCACCGTGGCCGCGTTGGGACAGGCTCTTTCCGATCCCGCGGCCGAGGTCGCGGTGTACGCGCGTCAGTACCGGGACGATGCGAAGGGCCCCAGTGCTTCGGTGCTGTCGCTCAAAGACGGTTCCGGCGGCCGCATCGCGCTTTACCAGCAGGCACGGACGGCCGGGTCGGGGGAGGCCTGGCTGGCCATCTGTCCGGCGACCCCCCAATTGGTGCAGGTGGGCGTCAAGACGGTGCTGGACACACTTCCCTACGGGGAGTGGAAAACCCACAGCAGGGTCTGACATTCGACGAAACACAAAGTTCACCAATGTCTTTGCACTCAACATGCGGTTGAGAAGCCAACACGGCATACTTCTCTAAGAGATTCAGCAAATCTCAAACCACTGTCACCAAGGTTTTAATCGCGAGGCGGGGTAGATGGAATTCGGATTGGTCGAGCTGCAGTTTCCCGGGGGCCGCAGCGCCCCGGAAAACGGGCCGGCGCGGACTCCCGCCCGGCTGGCGGCACGGGGTTACACATTCACGACGGTAAGGGGTTCAGGGCGATGACTGCGGTAGTTGAAGCGCTACAGCCTGACGTTGAGGGAGTTTCGCAGCCTCGGGCGGTCGTGGTCGGCGTTATGGCCGGGGCGGGCGTACAGATCGGCGTCCTCCTGGACGCCAACGCTCCCGTCTCGGTGATGACCGAGCCACTGCTGAAGGTGGTGAACAGCCGGCTCAGGGAGCTCGGGGAGACCCCGCTGGAGGCCACGGGCCGCGGCAGGTGGGCGCTCTGCCTGGTGGACGGCAGCCCGTTGCGGGCCACCCAGTCCCTGACCGAACAGGACGTCTACGACGGTGACCGGCTGTGGATCCGGTTCATCCAGGACACCGAACATCGCTCGCAGGTCATCGAGCACATCTCTACCGCTGTCGCGGCAAACCTGAGCAAGCGGTTTGCCGCGATCGATCCGGTCGTCGCGGTGCAGGTTGGTGCGTCGATGGTCGCGGCCGGGGTGACGGCCGCGTCGGGCTTGCTGCTCTGGTACCGGTGGCACCACAACTCCTGGCTGCCGACGGCGTACTCCGCGGTGATCGCCGCGGTGGTGCTGGGCGTTTCGCTGATGCTGCAGATGCGGGCGCGCACCCAGCAGGACCGCCGCATCGCCGACATCATGCTGCTGAGCGGCCTGGCGCCACTCACGGTCGCCGCGGCGGCGGCGCCGCCCGGCGGGGTCGGATCTCCCCACGCGGTGTTGGGCTTCGGCGTGCTCACCATCGCCGCGATGCTCGCCCTGCGTTTCACCGGCCGCAGGCTGGGGCTCTACACGGCGCTCGTCACCATCAGTCTGGTCACGGCGATCGCGGCACTGGCGCGCATGGTCGCGATGACCAGCGCGGTGACGCTGCTGACCAGCGTCGTCCTGGTGTGCGTGCTGGTCTATCACACCGCGCCGGCGCTTTCGCGCCGCCTGGCCGGCATTCGCCTGCCGGTGTTCCCCTCGGCGACCAGCCGGTGGGTGTTCGAGGCCCGGCCCGACCTGCCGACCACCGTGGTCCGCTCCGACGGCGGCCCCCCGGTCCTCGAGGGACCCGCGTCCGTCCGCGACGTCTTGGTGCAAGCCGAACGCGCCCGCTCGTTCTTGACCGGCCTGCTGGTCGGGCTGGGCGTCTTGATGATCGTCTCGCTGGCGGCTTTGTCGGATCCGCACACCGGCCAACGCTGGCTGCCGCTGTTGCTGGCCGGGTTCAGCGCCGGGTTCCTGATGCTGCGCGGACGCTCCTACGTCGACCGCTGGCAGGCGATCACCCTGGCCGTCACGGCCGTCCTCATCGTGGGTGCCGTGGTAGCGCGGTACGCGCTGGTGTTGCAATCGCCCCTGGCCGTGTCGATCAGTGCGGCGATCCTGGTCCTGCTGCCGGCGGCCGGCCTCACGTCCGCCGCCGTGGTGCCGAACACCATCTACAGCCCGCTGTTCCGCAAGTTTGTGGAATGGATCGAATACCTCTGCCTGATGCCGATTTTCCCGCTGGCATTGTGGTTGATGAATGTCTATGCAGCAATCCGCTACCGGTAGTAGCAAGGTGTGGCGAGGGCGCGCTTCCGCGGCGGCCCTCGCCGCAATCTTGCTCGCCTCAGGAGCATTGGCCGGTTTACCACCCGCCTATGCGATTTCGCCGCCGACGATCGATCCCGGCGCGGTGCCGCCTGACGGTCCGCCCGGGCCGCCAGCGCCGATGAAGCAGAACTCGTACTGCACCGAGGTCGGCGTGCTGCCCGGCACCGACTTCCGGTTGCCGCCGAAGTACATGGACATGCTGAACCTGCAGGAGGCATGGCAGTTCGGCCGCGGTGCCGGCGTGAAGGTGGCCGTCATCGATACCGGTGTGAGCCCGCATCCCCGGTTTCCGCGCCTGATCCCCGGCGGTGACTACGTGATGGGCGGCGACGGGCTGTCGGATTGCGACGCCCACGGCACCATCGTGGCCTCGATGATCGGCGCCGCGCCGGCCAACGGCGCCGGAGTCCCACCGGCCGCGCCGCGCCGGCCGGTCACCATCCCCACCACCGAACCGCCCCCGAAAGCGCCACCGCCCCAGACGGTGACGTTGTCGCCCTTGCCGCAGACCGTGACGATGGTTCCGCCTTCGCCGACGGAGCAACAGCCCGCTCCAGGACCGTTCGGGCTGCCACCGCCACCGCCACCGACAGCGCCCGCGGGCCCGCCGCCGGGACCTCCGCAGGGCGGGCAGGCCCCGGCCGGCAACCACGGCGGCGGCACGGTGACCATACCCAGCTACTCCGGCGGGAGCCGCGTGGTCGGCGTCGACAATTCACGCGGCCCGCGCCCGCTGGATCCGCCGCCCAGCCCGCCGCCTCCGCCGCCGGCACCGCCCTCGGCTGGTCCCGACGCGTTTAGCGGTGTCGCCCCGGATGTGGACATCATCGGGATCCGCCAGTCGAGCCAGGCCTTCGGCCTCAAGGACGCCTACACCGGCGACGAGGACCCGCAGACTCGCGCGAAGATCGACGGCGTCCAGACCATGGCTCGGGCGATCGTGCACGCCGCCAACATGGGCGCGCAGATCATCAACATCTCGGATGTGACCTGTATGAGCGCGCGCAACATCGTCGACCAGCGCGCGCTGGGTGCGGCGGTGCGCTACGCGGCGGTCGACAAGAACGCCGTCATAGTGGCTGCGGCCGGCGACACGAGCAAAAAGGACTGCAAGCAGAACCCGGCGCATGATCCGTTGCAGCCCAACGATCCTCGCAACTGGAGTTCCGTCACCACCGTCGTGACGCCGTCCTGGTTCAGCGACTATGTCCTGACGGTGGGCGCGGTCGACGAGGACGGCCGGCCGATGACCCAGGGCAACCAGGGGCAGGCGTCGACGAGCGTGGCCGGCCCGTGGGTGGGCATCGCCGCGCCCGGTACCGACGTCATCGGGCTGTCCCCCCGGGACGACGGCGTCATCAACGCGATCGACGGGCCGGACAACACGCTGCTGGTTCCGTCCGGCACCAGCTTCTCGGCCGCGATCGTGTCCGGCGTCGCCGCGCTCGTTCGCGCGAAGTTCCCCCAGCTCTCGGCGTACCAGGTCATCAACCGGCTGACCCGCACCGCCCGCGCGCCGGCGCGCGGCGTGGACAACCAGATCGGGCACGGGATCGTCGACCCGGTGGCGGCACTGACGTGGGACGTACCCGAAGGGCCGTTGAAGCCGCCGCAGCAACTTTCGGCGCCGCTGAACATACCGAAGCCCGCCCCACCCCGGGATATGGTGCCGGTGTGGGTGGCCGCCGGAGGCTTGCTCGGGGCGTTACTGATCGGTGGGGGCGTGTTTGGAACGGCGATGCTGATGAAGCGATCGCGGAAGCAGCAATAAGGGCGGAGCAGCAACAGTCATGAAAGCTCAGCGCAGGTTCGGTTTGTCACTGTCGTGGCCACGGGTCACCGCGGTGTTCCTGGTCGACGTCGCCATCATGGTGGTCGCCAGCCACTGCCCGGAGTCCTGGCAGGGCACCTATCGCATCGCGTTCTGGGTGGGCGTCGGGCTGGCGGCGTTGATCGCGCTGTTCTCGCTGATCACCTATCACGGGGTGACGGTGACATCGGGGTTGGCGACCTGGCTGTGGGATTGGTCCGCCGACCCCGGCAGCGCGCTGGGCGCGGGCTGCACGCCGGCGCTCGACTACCAGCGCCGCTTCGGGCGCGACAAGGTCGGCGTGCGCGAGTACGAGGGTCAGCTGGTGACGGTCATCACGGTCAACGGGGGCGACGACGACCCGTCGTCGCGCCACCGGCACCGGACGTCGCCGCCCACCCTGCTGGTGCAGGCGGTGGCAGATGGGTTGCGGCAGTTCGACATTCACCTCGACGACATCGACATCGTGTCGGTGAAGGTGCGTCGCGGCGGCAACGCCGCCGAGCTGTCCAAGCTCGACGACTGGGGCCCCGAGGAGTGGGAGGTGGCGAATGGCGAGCCGACCTCCTATGTTCGCCGCACCTGGCTGGTGTTGCGGATGAACCCGCAGCGCAACATCGCCGCGGTGGCGGTCCGCGATTCGCTGGCTTCGACGTTGGTGGCGGCGACCGAGCGGCTGGCCCAGGATCTGGACGGGCTCACGTGTGCCGCGCGGCCGCTGACCGCCGAGGAGCTCACCGAGGTGGACCGTGCGGTCCTGGCCGATCTGGAGCCCACCTGGAGCCGGCCCGGCTGGCGCCACCTCAAACACTTCAACGGCTTCACCACCAGCTTCTGGGTGACGCCCGCCGACATCACCACCGACACGCTCGACGAGCTGTGGCAGGCCGACACCGTCGCCACCGTGCTGACGGTCCGGTTGACGGCGCGGGCGGGCCGGCCGCAGGTATCGGCCTGGGTGCGCTTCCACAGCGAGAAGCGGCTGCCCCGAGACGTCTCGGCCGGCCTCAACCGCCTCACCGGACGCCAGCTGGCCGCGGTCCGCGCCAGCTTGCCCGCTCCGGCGACGCGCTCCATGCTCGTGGTGCCCAGCCGCGGACTGCGTGACGACGACGACCTGGTGCTGTCGGTCGATCAGCTGCGAGGGAGTCCGTCGGGCGTGCCTGTGGCGCAATGACGCGGCCGCAATCGACCGCTGAGGGCGCCCGCAACGCGATGGTTGCCGGCCTGCTGGCATCCGGGATATCCGTCAACGGGTTGCAACCGAGTCACAATCCGCAGGTGGCGTCGCAGATGTTCGCCACGGCGAGCAGCCTGGACCCCGGGATGTGCGACGCCTGGCTGGCGCGATTGCTGGCGGGGGAGCGGAGCATCGAGGTCCTCGCCGGTGCATGGGCATCGATTCGCACGTTCGGGTGGGAGACCCGCCGGCTCGGGGTCACCGAGTTGCACTTCCGTCCCCAGGTCTCAGACGGCTTGTTCCTCCAGCTGGCTGTCACCAGCGTCGAGTCCCTGGCGTGCGCTTACGCGGCCGTGCTGGCCGAGGCCAAGCGCTACGAGGAGGCGGCCGAACTGCTCGACGGGGTAACGCCGCGCCAACCATTCGAGCAGGAGCTGGTCGACTACGTGCGGGGCATCCTGTATTTCCGCACCGGGCGGTGGCCGGATGTGCTCAACCAATTCCCGGAGGGCAAGGTCTGGCGTCAGCCGGAACTGAAGGCCGCCGGAGCGGCGATGGCGACGACGGCGCTGGCGTCGCTCGGCGTCTTCGAGGAGGCGATCCGGCGGGGCCAGGACGCGATTGAAGGAGACCGCGTCCCGGGCGCGGCCAACATCGCCCTCTACACCCAGGGCATGTGCCTGCGACACCTGGGCCGGGAGGAAGAGGCCGTCGAGCTGTTGCGCCGGGTGTATTCGCGGGATCCGAAGTTCAGCCCCGCCCGCGAAGCGCTGGACAACCCGAACTATCGACTGGTCCTGACCGACCCGGAAACCATTGAGGCGCGCACGGATCCGTGGGACGCGGACAGCGCGCCGACCCGGGAGGAGACGGAGGCCGCTCGCCACGCCGAGGAGGCCGCAAGGTACCTGGCCGAGGGCGATGCCGAGCTCAACGCGATGCTGGGCATGGAACGCGCCAAGCGGGAGATCAAGCTCATCAAGGCCACGACGAAGGTGAACCTGGCCCGCGCCAAGATGGGCCTTCCCGTGCCGGTGACCTCGCGCCACACACTGCTGCTCGGGCCGCCCGGGACCGGTAAGACGTCGGTGGCGCGCGCCTTCAGCAAGCAGTTGTGCGGCCTGACGGTGCTGCGCAAACCGGTGGTGGTCGAAACCAGCCGCACCAAGCTGCTGGGCCGATACATGGCCGACGCGGAGAAGAACACCGAGGAGATGCTCGAGGAAGCTCTCGGCGGGGCGGTCTTCTTCGACGAGATGCACACGCTGCACGAGAAGGGCTACCAGCAAGGTGACCCCTACGGCAACGCGATCATCAACACGTTGCTGTTGTACATGGAGAACCATCGCGACGAGCTCGTCGTCTTCGGTGCCGGTTACGCCAAGGCGATGGAGAAGATGCTGGACGTGAATCAGGGTCTGCGGCGGCGGTTTTCGACCGTGATCGAGTTCTTCAGCTATACGCCGGACGAGCTGGTCGCGTTGACCCGGTTGATGGGCCAGGAGAACGAGGACGTCATCACCGAGGAAGCGGCGCATTCCCTATTGCCTTCGTACACCAGGTTTTATCTCGACGAGAGCTACTCCGAGGACGGGGACCTGATCCGCGGCATCGATACGCTCGGTAATGCCGGCTTCGTGCGCAATGTGGTCGAGAAGGCCCGCGATCACCGCAGTTTCCGTCTGGACGACGAGGACCTGGATGCGGTGCTGGCCAGCGACGTCACCGAGTTCAGCGAGCGGCAACTCCTGAGATTCAAGGAGCTGACCCAGGAGGACCTGGCCGAGGGCCTCAGCGCGGCGGTCGCGGAGAACAAGACGACCTAGGCCGCGCGGCTCACTTCAGTTAATTCGTGCCGCGGTTTGGCGCCGAACCCGGCTCCCGCGGGGTTTCGCGGCGGTGTCAGGTATGCGCGGGCCTCCCGCGGTGAGCAACGGCCGGCCGGCAGTGCGCCAGCCGGCCGCTCGCCGCGGCTCGACGGAGCCTCGGTTATTTACAAGCCGCTTTTGAGGAAAATGGCACGCCTAGCAACGTCTTAGGCGTCCCAGCCGAATGGCGAGGACTCGGCAAAACCGTCGGTGACCAGGCACAGCCGGCCTCCCAGGAAACTGCCAGCAGCTAATCAGCGGCGCGGCAGAGTAGCCCATCTACCCTTCGTGTGGGTGAACGGTAGGGGAACGGCATGGCAATCGGGTATCAAGTGTCGGTGGAGTGGGCGGGCATGGCGCCATGGTTCGCGCCCGGGCGGCGCCGGCGGAGACCCGGCGTCAGTCTCGTTCGCGACGTACCGGCGCCGCGGGCTCGGTGCCCCGCCGGGAGCACATCGCCCGGGTAGGTCGCAACCGCCGGGCGATCCGGACGGCGGCCAACCGCGCGGGCAAAAGTTCTAGACGGCCGGCAGCAACACAGCCGGCACCGACAACGCCGTCGGCTCTGGTTGGGCGTAATTGCGTCCCGATCGGCTTGACATTGACACGCTCGCTTTGAGCTTGCGGTTTGATCCGCGGGCAACTTTGCGGCATATGTCCGATATGCGTATTTCGCTGTGTTGCCATATGGCGATAGGAGGATCCAACACTTCCAATCCTTCTTTGATATGACTGGAAATCGTTTTAAAACGGTCGATGATAACGTCGATCCGTGGGCCTTCTATTGCCCGAAATAGCGGTTTGCGCAGCCAGTAAACCGCCGCTCAACTGCGCCTCGAACCGTTCTTAACCTTGATGTATTCAAGATCACATCGAAATAGCTGCCCGCCCAACTTCTCACACGGGCCGGTGGTGAAGTGACATTTGATTTTTACATTTGGTTACGCGGAAGGAACGCGGACGGAAATGCGCTATCGCCACAATGCTCTTATGTTTGTGGGCGGTTGGCAGGTTTAGTCACACGCGATCTTTGTAGGGATTCAGTTAGGCAGCGAATGGCCGGTTATTTGAAGTATGTGGAATGAGCTCGTGGCTTCAGAAACGGATCTGATGGATTTCATTAGAACCTTGCCGCGGTTGCGGCCGGGGCAGCAAAGCCGCGCCTACCCTGGCGGCCACTTAAGGGACGGGAGGTAGTCGATGTTGGACTTCGGGGCGCTTCCGCCGGAGGTCAACTCGGGGCGGATGTACGTCGGCGCCGGGTCGGGTCCGCTGCTGGCCGCGGCGGCGGCGTGGGATGAATTGGCGGCGGAGTTGCAGGCCACGAGCGCCTCGTACGGCTCGACGATCGAGTCGCTGGCGACGGGGCCGTGGACGGGTCCGTCGTCGATAGCCATGGCCGCCGCCGCCGCGCCATACGTGGCGTGGATGACCGCCACCGGCGCTCAAGCGGAGGAGGCCGGCGCCCAGGCCAAGCTGGCCGCGGGAGCCTACGAGGCGGCGTTCGCGGCGACGGTGCCGCCACCGGTGATCGCGGCCAATCGCGCGCTGCTGGCAACGCTCATCGCCACCAATATCCTCGGCCAGAACACCCCGGCAATCGCCGCCACCGAAGCCCAATACATGGAGATGTGGGCCCAGGACGCCGCCGCGATGTACGGGTACGCGGCCTCATCGGCAACCGCATCGCAACTGACGCCGTTCGCGGAGCCGCCGCGGACCACGAACGAGTCGGCCGGACCCATGCAGGCGGCCGCGGTCACGCAGTCGGGTGCGCAATCGGGCTCCAACACCGCCTCCAAACTGAGCACGCTGCAACCCCTGCTGAACGCCGGCAATACCGCGGCAGCCAACCCGACGACGGGGACCGGGGTCACCACGGGAATCGGGCAAAACCTCGACTACTGGAACAACATCTGGTCGGTGCTGACGGGCCCGTATTCCCCCCAGTCATGGAGCAGCGTCCCGGGTGGCCCGTTCCTGTCGTTCGGCCAGGCGTACGCCTGGGGCCAGAACGGCCAGGGCGCCGCCGCCTATTTGTCCGGCCCGAAGGCGATCTCCGGGGCACTCGCGCCACTGACCAGCGGACCCAGCGCCGTGCGGCCCATGCTCAGCTCCGCCGTCGGACCGGTTTCGGGCTCCATGGGCAAAGCGTCCCTGGTCGGCAGCATGTCGGTCCCGCAGGGCTGGACGGACGCGGCCCCGGCCATCCGGACCGTCGCCCAGGTGATGCCCACCAACATGGCTGCCGCCCCGGCCGCCGCGCTCGCCGGTGAAGAGGGAGTGTTCAGCCAAATGGGGCTGTCCAGCCTGCTGGGACGCGCCGTCGCGGCCAGCGCGACCCACCCCATGACCGGAAGTGCCGCCGCGGCGGCCAGCTCGCTCGGCGGTGCCGTCGCCGAGGCCGACCCGGCCGCCGCCACCATCATCGTGATCCCGTGCATCGAGGAGTGACCGCCATGAACACACCGCACATCTGCCCAGCACCGAACACCCGGCCGCCGGCCACCAGGTAAGGGGTCACACATGTTTTACGGAGCCTTTCCGCCGGAGTTCAACTCGGGCCGGATGTATGCCGGCCCGGGACCGGAGTCCTTGGTGGCGGCCGCTACCGCGTGGGAGAACCTGGCCACCGAGTTGCAGTCCGCGGCGTCGGCCTATTCGTCGGTGGTCTCGGGTCTGGCCACCGGGCCGTGGGCGGGGCCCTCTTCCCTCGCCATGGCCTCGGCGGCCGCGCCCTATGTGGCCTGGATGCAGCAGACCGCGATTCAGGCCCAGGAAGCCGCCACCCAGGCCGGCGCGGCGGTAGCCGCGTACGAGGCGGCGTTCGCTGCGCATGTGCCGCCACCGGTGATCGCGGAGAACCGTGCCCTCTTGGCGCAGCTCATGGCGACCAACCTGTTCGGGCAGAACACCGCCGCGATCGCGGCCACCGAGACCGAGTACGGCGAGATGTGGGCGCAGGACGCCGTGGCGATGGACAGCTACGCCACCTCGTCGGAGGCGGCCTCGAGGTTTACGCCGTTCGCGGAGCCGCCCCAGACCACCAACACTGCGGGGACCACGATGCAGGCGGCCGCGATAAGCCAAAGTGCCGGCACCTCCGCCGGCAATGCGGGGTCAACGGTCAGCGCGGCGGCCAACTCGCTCACCACGACCGCGACAGCGGGCAACCCGATACTGGCATGGCTCTCGCAGCTCGCCACCCAGTACAACACCACCATCACCACCTTCTTGAAGGGCTTCGGCACAACTCCCGGCGGCACGCCGTTGATCACTGCCATGTACAACGCCGTCAAGGTGCCCCTGGGGCTGACCACGCAGTTCAACGACGTCGGATTGCTCATCAACTTCCCCGTGTCCCAGTGGCTCAAGTTCGCTCCACCCGTCGCCTACGGCGCGCTGCCGAAGGACGCGCTGGGCGCCGGGCTGGGGGCGTTGGGCTTCGGCCGGGGCACGCTCTACGACGCGATCAGCCCGACGGCCGGCTTCGCGCGCGGCACGTTGGTGGGGCAGTTGAGCGTTCCGCCGAGCTGGGCCTCGGCCACCCCGGCCATCCGAACAGTTGCCGCCGCATTGTCGGCCGCGGGGCCCGAGGCGGTGCCGGCGGCGGCGCTGGGCGAGGGCAGCCTGTTCAGTTCGATGGGAATGGCGGGGATGCTGGGCAGCGCCCTCGGCTCCGGGGGGCCCACCGTGGTCGGCGCCGGCGTGCGCAACCGGATGAAGCCCATCAAGGACCTCAAAGACAAGCAGTCGCCGGAACAGCTGAAGCGTCTGGTCGCACAGATATCGGAGAAGCCCGAAACCGTGCAGCACCACAACGTCGACCAGGAAGGTCTCGACGCCCTGCTCGAGCAGCTGGCGAAGAAGCCCGGCATCCACGCCGTGCACCTGAAGAAGGGCGACAAGTCCAAAGTCCTGCCCGCTGATGCCCAATTAGGTTAGCGGCCAACATGATTCAAGCCCGTGTGGCGATGCGCAAGGAAGGCGAGCAATGAAACGGTTACTGGTTCTACTGGGCGTCCCCGCCCTGATCGGCCTGGCCGCACCGGCATACGCCGATCCTCCACCCGTACCGGACGGCGACGACGGGGCGTTCCTCGCCGCGCTGCACCAGGCCGGCTTCGGCTTCGCAAGTCCGGATGCGGCCGTCGGGGCGGGCCGGGCCGTCTGTTCGTGCCTGAACAACGGCGAATCGGGTTTGGAGCTGGTCCATGACGTGAAGATGCACAATCCGGGCATGGACATGGAGATGGCGTCCAACTTCGCCATGATCTCCGCGAAGTACTACTGCCCGCATCAGCTCAGCAAGGCCTGACCGATACGGTATTACCCTGGCCCAGAAGGCATTTCGCAAGATCGAGCCGGTGCTGCGGTCGACGTCGCGCCATGAGACAATCACCGGTTATGAGGCTGCTGCTGCCGCTGATCGCCGTTCCGGCCGCGATCGTGCTCGCCGCGCCCGCGCACGGCGAGCCGGATGCGGGCGGCGTCGACGAGGCGAGCTTTCTCGCGTCGCTGCGAAGCGCGGGCATCACCTACAAGACGCCGGAGGCGGCGGTCCAGTTCGCCCAGGCGGTATGTACTGCGATGGGCAACGGCGAGTACGGCCCCCAGATGGTCAACGATCTGAAGGGCCAAAATCCCGGGCTCACTACGGATCACGCCACGTCGTTTCTGGCGATCGCCGCGAAATTCTACTGTCCCCAGCAACTCAACAAGAGCTAGCCTGGCGTCGGCCACATCGGGAACCCTTTGGCGGCGCACGGGTTTCGCACGCATGACCGCAACGCATCCGGTTCGGCTCGGCGCCACCTGCCGTTCACCTGAGAGTGGTTAGCTCCGGCCGGTGCCGGGGGAAGGAGTGCCGATGGAGACCACGCTGAGCGTCGCCGATTTCGCGCTCCGGCTCGCCGTGGGCGTGGGATGTGGCGCCCTCATCGGCCTGGAGCGGCAATGGCGGGCGCGCCGGGCCGGCCTGCGGACCAACGCGCTCGTCGCCGGCGGCGCGACCCTGTTCGTGCTGTATGCCGCCGCCACCGCGGACACCAGCCCCACCAGGGTGGCGTCGTACGTGGTGTCCGGCATCGGGTTCCTCGGCGGTGGCGTGATCCTGCGCGAGGGCGTCAACGTCCGGGGCCTCAACACCGCGGCCACCCTGTGGTGTTCCGCGGCGATCGGCGTCCTGGCGGCCTCGGGTCACCTGGTGTTCGCGTTGATCGGCACCGGGACCGTCATCGCGATACATGTGTTCGGGCGTCCGCTCGGCCGGCTGATCGATCGCGACAACACCGGCGACGAAGACGAAAGTCTGCGGCCCTACCTGGTGCAGGTGGTCTCGCGTCCCAAACACGAGCAGTACGCGCGCGCCCAGATCGTGCAGCACGCGAGCGGTAACGACATCACGCTGCGCGGCATCCATACCGGGCGGTCCGGCGACGACGAGGTCACGTTGACCGCGCACCTACTCATGGACGGCGACGCCCCGTCCCGGCTGGAGCGGCTGGTGGCGGAGCTGTCGCTGCAGCCGGGAGTTCGCGCGGTGCAGTGGTATGCCGGCGACGAAGCGCAATCGGACCGTTAAGGGCGGGCCTGCAACTCGGGCGCGGCCGCGGCCAGGAGGTCGGCGCGGTTCCCGGTCAGCGGCGGATAGATGCGACGGGTGTTGATCGTCCGCTTCGTAGCCTTGGCTCGTTCGCCGGTTGACACCAGCAGCCGATCCCATCCTTCGGTGTAGACCGCGCCGGCCGGTCCGAGATCGAGAACCGTTACATACCAAGGGATTCGGAGAGCCAGCAGCGGTTCGCCGAACAGGTCGCTGATCACGTTGTAGCCGGCGTAGCGGCCCATCGGGCGGCCGTGTTGACACGACATCACCGACAGGTGGTCGTCGTCCATACGGGCGGCCGCGACGTCGCCGGCGGCAAAAACCGCGGGGACGCCGATGACCCGCAGAAAGTCATCGACGGGCACCCGCCCCAGGCCGTCGCGCGCCACCGGCAGCTGCTCGGTCAGCGAGCTGGCCCGCATACCGGCACACCACACCACCGTGCCCGCCGCCACGTGTTCACCCGAGGTCAGCGACACACCGCGCTCGCTGATGGCGGCGACACCGACGCCCGCCCGGGTCTCGACGCCGTTGGCCGCTAGCGCGGCTTCGATCGCCGGTCGCGCCGAGGCGCCCATGTCGGAGCCGATGCGGCTGCGATCCAGCAGCACCACGCGGGGAGTGGCGTCGCTGCCGGCGAACAGCCGCCGCAACCTGTCGGGTAGCTCGCAAGCCACTTCGATGCCGGTCAGCCCCGCCCCGACCACGACGACCGTGGCCGCCGCTGCCGTTGGAGAACCGTCGGCGAGCCGAAGCAGGTGGTCGCGCAGGGCAAGGGCACCGTCGTAGGTGTCGACGTCGAAACCGAACTCCCGCAGGCCCGGTATGGGGGGTTTGACGACCTCGCTGCCGGAGGCCAGCACGAGCCGGTCGTACTCGTATGTCACCCCGCCCGACGTGGCGACGGTGCGTGCGTGGGTGTCGATCGCGGTCACCTCGGTGGCCACGTGTGCCACGCCCACGGGATCGAGGAGGCCGGCGAGCGGAATGCGGCATGGGCGCAGGTCGGCCTCGTAATTGCGCACCCGAATGTCGTGGAACGGTTGGGTGGCCAACACGGTGATGTCGACCGTTCCGGTCGGGACGGCCAGCTCGTCGAGTCGGCGCGCGGCGCCGAGCGCCGCCCATAATCCGGCAAAGCCCGAGCCGATCACCACCACAGCTGCCAACTGCTAACACCTCGCGTCGTTCGGCCCCGTCGTCCCAGTTTGGACCGCATGGCGAACCAAGGCGACCCGCACGTCCCGTCGGCCGTCGTAGTCTTATGCCTGTGAGTGCACTCTCAGGTTTCGTGTCCGCGCTGCCCCCGCAGATGCGGGATCCCGTGCTGCTCGCCATTCCCTTCTTCTTGTTGCTGTTGACGCTGGAATGGGCGGCGGCCCGAAAGCTGGAGAGCATCGCCGAAAACGCGCGGCCGGTCTCCGGCGCGTACCTCACCCGCGACTCGCTGGCCAGCATCTCGATGGGGCTGGTCTCGGTGGGCACCACCGCCGCCTGGAAGACCCTGGCCCTGTTCGGCTACGCCGCGATCTATGCCTACCTGGCGCCCTGGCACCTGTCGGTGGCCCGGTGGTACACCTGGGTCATCGCGCTTGTCGGCGTCGACCTGCTGTATTACGCCTATCACCGGATCGCACACCGGGTCCGATTGATCTGGGCGACGCACCAGGCCCATCACTCCAGCCAATACTTCAACTTCGCGACCGCGCTGCGCCAGAAGTGGAACAACAGCGGCGAAATCCTGATGTGGGTGCCCCTGCCGCTGCTGGGGGTCCCGCCCTGGATGGTGTTCTTCAGTTTCTCGATCAGCCTGATCTACCAGTTCTGGGTGCACACCGAGCGGATCGACAAGCTGCCACGGCCCATCGAATTCCTCTTCAACACCCCGTCGCATCACCGGGTGCACCACGGAATGGACCCGATCTACCTCGACAAGAACTACGGCGGAATCCTCATCATCTGGGACCGGCTGTTCGGCAGCTTCCAGCCCGAGTTGTTCCGCCCGCATTACGGCCTGACCAAGCAGGTCACCACGTTCAACATCTGGAAGCTGCAGACCCACGAATACGTCGCGATCGCCCGCGACTGGCGTTCGGCGACCCGGCTGCGTGACCGGCTGGGCTACGTCTTCGGCCCGCCGGGCTGGGCCCCGCGCACCGCGGACCACACCGAGACCGCCGTTTCCCTGGCCACATCGCCGTAACGCCGGCGGCGGACGGCGCGAAGACTTCTGCGTAACGGAAAGTCACGCCGTAATCTCAAATCGGTCGAGATTTGGCCCAGAGGGATCGGAGTTGATGGTGCGTCGCCTGGCAATGCGAGCGTTCACCGCGTCGATCACCGTGGCCGCGCTCACGCAGTGGATGCCGACCGCGCCGGCCAAAGCCGACCCCGTCATGGTCTATCCGGGCATGGAGATCCGGCAGGACAATCGCGTCTGCACGCTGGGCTACGTCGACCCCAATCTCAAGATCGCCTTCACCGCGGGGCACTGCCGCGGCGGCGCGGGCGTGGTCACCGACCGCGGCGGGGCCGTCATCGGCCGGCTGGCCGCCTTCCGGGACAACACCCCCAGCGGCACTACGGTGGCTACCGACCAGCTGATCACCGACTACGAGGCGATCGTGCTGGACAACGGCGTGATGGCGAACAACGTCCTGCCGGGCGGGCGTCCACTGATCTCGAATCCGGCGGCGGCGCTCGCCCCCGGGCAGGCGATCTGCCACTTCGGCGTCAGCACCGGCGAAACCTGCGGGACGGTGGAGAGCGTGAACAACGGCTGGTTCACCATGTCGCACGGCGTGCAGAGCCACAACGGCGATTCGGGCGGGCCGGTGTACCTGCCGTCCAGCGCGGGTCCGGGGCTGCTCGTGGGGATCTTCAACAGCGTGTGGGGGGACTTTCCGGCGGCGGTGTCTTGGCGGGCGACCTCAGAGGAGGTCCGTGAGGACCTCGGTGTGACGCGCGGGGGCGCTCGTTAGGCGATTCAGCGGGACTCGTCCGCCTCCGCGAGCGCGAACACGGGGATCGTGGGTGCGACGGCGCGGAACTCCTCGTCGGTGCTGACCGGGGTCAGCCCGGCGACGTAGTCCTTGACCTGCCAATACCAGCGCTCCAGATAGCGGCGCAGCAGTTCCGGTTTGGCCGCGTCGGCCACCTCGGTGACGCGGGCGCGGCGCCGGCGCCAGCGGGGGCCGGTTTCGACGACGCCCGCGGCCCGGACGTTGCGGGCCCACTGGGTGTTGCCTCGTGGTGAGACCAGGTAGTGCACCCCGTCAACGGTCAGCAGATTGATGACGACCGCCCGCGTCTTCCCGCTTTTGCGCCCGCGCACCCGCAGCGCATGGGTGCCGGCGATGCTGACACCCATCTCGGCAAGCCAGCGGATCACCGCGTTGGCGGCCCGCACGGCCCCGCCCGGTTCTTCGTATCGCGTGGACATGTCGCATCCTTTCTTGCAAACCTTCCGAGAGCAGTGCTCTCTAAACGGAGACTGTGCCACACGCTCAGCCGGAAAGCAAGAGCGGTGATCTCGGTTATGCCAGACTGGCCGCGTGGGCAAACGCCAGGAGACCCGGCAGCAGATCGAGTCGCGCATCATCCAGCTCGGTCGCCAGCAGCTGGTCGACCGCGGCGCGGCCGGGTTGTCGGTGCGTGCGATCGCCCGGGACCTCGGCATGGTGTCGTCGGCCGTCTACCGGTACGTGTCCAGCCGCGACGAGCTGCTGACCTTGCTGCTGGTCGATGCCTACTCGGACCTCGCCGACGCCGTCGATCGCGCCCGCGAGGCGGTCGGGGACCTCTGGAGCGACGATGTCATCGCGATTTCCCGGGCGACACGGGAGTGGGCCGTCGCGCACCCCGCCCGCTGGGCCCTGCTGTACGGCAGCCCCGTGCCCGGGTATCACGCACCGCCGGAGCGCACCGTGGCCGTGGGCACCCGGGTGGTGGCGGCGTTCTTCGACGCCGTGGCGTCGGGCATTGCCACCGGCGACATCAGGCTGACCGATACCGTTGCGCCCCAACCGATGTCGTCGGACTTCGAGCGGATTCGCCAGGAATTTGGCTTCCCCGGCGACGACCAGGTGGTCGCCAAGTGCTTCCTGCTCTGGGCGGGGGTGCTGGGTGCGATCAGCCTCGAGGTGTTCGGGCAATACGGCGCCGATACCCTGACCGATCCCGAGGCGGTGTTCGGCGCGCAGCTTCGGCTGCTGGTGGACGTGTTGAGCCAACATTGACGGGCCGGCCGCCGCCCGGAATTAGAACATGTTCACCCAGCCTGCGGAACGCGGGAGCCGCTCGCCATGGCAAAGTTTTCGCGGCCCTTCCTGGCTCCCGAGCCACTCGACTATCCTGCGAGACGATGACCCTTCCCGTTCAATCGCCAACGCAGATCGCGTGGGTTACCACCGACCTGGACGCCACCGAAACCGCCCTCACCGGCTTGTTAGGGGTGCGCAAATGGGTCCGCATACCCGACGTGCACTTTGCTCCGGAATCCTGCAGCTACCTCGGCAAGCCGGCCGATTTCGTCGCCAGCATCTCGCTGAGCTATCTCGGCGACATGCAGCTGGAACTGATCCAGCCCGTCCGCGGGGAGAACATCTATAGTGACTTTTTGCGCGAATCCGGGCCCGGTCTGCACCACATTTGCATGGAGGCCGAGAACCCCGGGCAGTTCGACGCGGCGTTGGCCGAGGCCGTGGAATTCGGCGCCGCGGTCGTGCAGCAAGGTGTGATGCCCGGCGGGATCCAGTTCGCCTATGTGTCAGCGCCGCAGGCGGCGGTGCCGTTTGTGGAGATCGCCTACATCGCGCGCGAGATGAGGGCGTTTTACGACTACATCAAACAGGAGCAGCGCCAATGAGCACGGAGATCCCGGCAACGGTCAGCGCGGACGACGTGACGTCGTGGTCGGATGACGTCGACGTGGTGGTGGTCGGCTTCGGCATCGCGGGCGGCTGCGCCGCCGTCAGCGCGGCGGCCGCCGGGGCGAAGGTGCTGGTGCTGGAGCGTGCCGCGGCGGCGGGCGGCACGACGTCGCTTGCCGGGGGGCACTTCTATTTGGGTGGGGGAACGGCGGTTCAGCAGGCCACGGGCCACGCCGACTCGCCCGAGGAGATGTACAAATACCTGGTCGCCGTGTCCCGGCAACCGGATCACGACAAGATCCGGGCCTACTGCGAGGGCAGCGTCGAGCATTTCAACTGGCTGGAAGACTTGGGTTTTCAATTCGAGCGCAGCTACTTTCCGGGCAAGGCCGTCATTCAGCCCAACACCGAGGGCCTGATGTTCACCGGCAACGAGAAGGTGTGGCCGTTCCTGGAGCAGGCGGTGCCGGCGCCGCGGGGCCACAAGGTGCCCGTGCCCGGCGACACCGGGGGCGCCAGCATGGTGATCGATCTGCTGCTGAAGCGCGCCGCGAACCTGGGCGTCCAGATCCGGTACGAGACGGGCGCCACCGAACTCATCGTGGACGGTTCGGGCGCGGTGTGCGGTGTCATGTGGAAGCAGTTCTCCGAAACCGGTGCGATCAAAGCAAAGTCGGTGATCGTCGCTGCCGGCGGATTCGTGATGAACCCGGAGATGGTTGCCAAGTACACCCCCAAGCTGGCCGAGAAACCGTTCGTGCTGGGCAACACGTACGACGACGGGCTGGGCATCCGGATGGGCGTATCGGCCGGCGGCGCAACCGAGCACATGGATCAGATCTTCATCACGGCTCCGCCGTACCCGCCGTCGATCCTGTTGACGGGCATCATCGTGAACAAGCTGGGACAGCGCTTCGTCGCCGAGGATTCCTACCATTCCAGGACTTCCGGGTTCATCATGGACCAGCCGGACAGCGCGGCGTTCCTCATCGTCGACGAGGCGCACCTGGAGCACCCCAAGATGCCGCTGGTGCCGCTGATCGACGGATGGGAAACCGTCCCGGAAATGGAAGCCGCGCTTGGCATTCCGGAGGGCAACCTGGTCGCGACGCTGGACCGTTACAACGCCAACGCCGCCCGCGGCGAGGACCCGGACTTTCACAAGCAGCCCGAATTCCTTGCGGCACAAGATCACGGCCCCTGGGGCGCGTTCGACATGTCCTTGGGTAAGGCGATGTACGCCGGCTTCACCATCGGCGGGCTCGTCACGTCCGTGGACGGCGAGGTGCTGCGCGAGGACGGCACCGTCGTGCCGGGCCTGTATGCGGCCGGGGCGTGCGCGTCCAACATCGCCCAGGACGGCAAGGGCTACGCCAGCGGCACACAGCTGGGGGAGGGCTCGTTCTTCGGCCGCCGCGCCGGAGCGCACGCGGCCGGGCGGGCCGGGGGCGCGCAGGCGCGCTAAGACCCAGCGCCGGAGCGCACGCGGCCGGGCGGGCCGGGGGCGCGCAGGCGCGCTAAGACCCAGCGCGGCCCGGACGGCGCTAGACGCGCGCCGGTTCCTTCTTTTCCTCCACGGGTCCCAGCCGCCATGGCCCGCCGCCGAGCAGCTGCAGCTCCTGTTCGTGGTGCTGCTCGACGGTGGGTCGGTGGCTGACGCTCACGACCACACAGTCCGGCAGCTCGGTCCGCACCAGCTGGTACAACGCGAATTCCAGGCCCTCGTCCAGCGCGGAGGTGGCCTCGTCCAGGAAGACCGCCTTGGGTTTGGTGAGCAGGATCCGCGCGAAGGCGACCCGTTGCTGCTCGCCCGGGGACAGGACCTTGGCCCAATCCCGTTCTTCGTCGAGCCGGTCCAGCAGCGGCGCCAGTGCGACTTTGGTGAGCACCTCGCGCAGCTCGGCATCGGAGACCTCGTCCGGCGAGTTCGGGTAGCACACCACGGTGCGCAGGCTACCCAGCGGCACGTACGGCAACTGCGACAGGAACATGGTCGCGTTGTCGCCCTGCGGACGGCAGAGGGTGCCGGACGCGTACGGCCACAACTCGGCGAGGCTGCGCAGCAGCGTGGTCTTGCCGGCACCCGAACGCCCGGTGATCACCAGCGAATCGCCTTCGGCGAGTTGAACATCGAGCGGGTCGATCAGCCGATCGCCGGCCGGAGTGCGCACCTCGATGTCGCGAAGCTCGACTGGCGCCTCTTCGCTCGGCTTGACCAGGATGGTCGGCAGCGCGCGGCCCTTGTCGTTGGCGTCGACCAGCCCGTGCAACCGGATGATCGACGCCCGGAAGGCCGCGAACGCGTCGTAGTTGTTGCGGAAGAACGACAGCGAATCCTGAATGTTGCCGAAGGCCGTCGCGCTTTGCCCGACGTCACCGAAGTCGATCCGGCCGGCGAACAGGCGCGGCGCCTGAATCACCCACGGCAGCGGGACGATTGCCTGCGACACCGACCAGTTCCAGCCGTTGAAGATGATGGTCCGGCGGACGAACTTGCGGTAGTTGTCGATGATCGGGGTGAAGCGCCGCCACAGTTGCGCCCGCTCCACACGCTCGCCGCGGTAGAAGCCCACGGCCTCCGCGGCATCGCGCAATCGGACCAGGGCATACCGGAACGCGGCGTTCAGCTTCTCGTTGTTGAAGCTGAGCCAGATCAGCGGATGGCCGAGCCAGATCGCCACCAGCGTGGCGACCAGCACGTAGATCAGGACGGTCCAGAACATGGCGCGCGGAAAGTCGACGCCCAACACGGTCAGGTTGCCGGACAGGTTCCACAGGATCGCGGCGAAGGAGATCACCGAGGCCACCGCGTTCACGGCGCCGAACAGCAAGGTGCTGCCGGTCCCGTTCGAGGGGATGTTGGGGGTGCCACCGGCATTCGCGGTGAAGATGTCGATGTCCTGCTGGATGCGCTGGTCGGGGTTGTCGATGGTGTGGTCGATGAACAGATCCCGGTAGTAGGCCCGGCCGGCGAGCCAGTCGTCGGTGAGATTGGCCGTCAGCCACATGCGCCAGGCGATGATGAACCGCTGCGTCAGGTAGATGTCCACCATGAACCGGATGACGTACAAGACCGCCAGCACGCTGAAGATCGCGATCGACATCCAAAAGCCGTGTATCCCGGACTGTTTGACGTTTTCGTCGTCGGCCGCGAGGCCCTGCACCGCCTTTTGTACCGCGGTGTAGAGGTCGTTGCCCTGGTAGCTGAGCAGCACCATCAGCCGCACGGACAGGAGTACGGACAGCAACAGCACGCCCAGCATCGCCCACACCCGCACGCTGTGCGCACCCACGAAGTAGCCGCGCGTGATCCGCCAGAACTGCTGGCCCCACGGCGTGAGATACCTGAAGGCGACCAGCACGATGAACAACACCACCGCGCTGATGACCCACGCGATGGCTACCCACCGCAGGGAATCCACGGCGGCCGTCGACCAGTCGATCGACGGCTTGAACGGCTTCGGGCCCATGGTCGCTATCTCCTCGGGGTCGAGCTGATGGACTCTGCTGGAACTTCAAATCCTCCGGCGAAGGTACCCGAAGGATCTGGATAGGCTGCGGTTATGAGCACCGACGCCATCTCCACACAAACATTGCACGCCGGCCGGCTCATCGCGCGGCGCCTGCGCGCCAGCGGTGTCGACACCGTCTTCACGTTGTCGGGTGGCCACCTGTTTTCCGTTTACGACGGCTGCCGCGAGGAAGGGATTCGGCTGATCGATACCCGCCACGAGCAGACCGCGACCTTCGCCGCCGAAGGGTGGTCGAAAGTGACGAGGGTGCCCGGCATCGCCGCGCTCACCGCGGGACCAGGGGTCACCAACGGCATGAGCGCGATGGCGGCGGCTCAGCAGAACCAGTCACCCCTGGTCGTTTTGGGCGGCCGGGCGCCCGCGCAGCGCTGGGGAATGGGTTCGCTGCAGGAGATCGATCACGTGCCGTTCGTGGCGCCGCTGGCCCGCTTCGCCGCCACGGCGCAGTCGGCCGGGGACGCCGGCCGACTCGTCGACGAGGCGTTGCTGGCGGCGGTCGGCGCCCCGTCGGGTGTCGGCTTCGTCGACTTCCCCATGGACCACGTGTTTTCCATGTCCGAGGATGACGGCCGTCCCGGCGCCCTCACCGACCTGCCGCCGGGGCCCGCCCCCGACGGCGACGCGCTGGGCCGCGCCGCCGGCCTGCTTTCCGCGGCGCAGCGGCCGGTGATCATGGCGGGCACCAACGTCTGGTGGGGGCACGGGGAGGCGGCGCTGCTGCGCCTCGCCGAGGAACTGCAGATCCCCGTGCTGATGAACGGCATGGCCCGCGGGGCGGTGCCCGCGGACCACCCGTTGGCCTTCTCCCGGGCGCGTGGAAAAGCGTTGGGGGAAGCCGACGTTGCGCTGATCGTCGGTGTCCCCATGGACTTCCGGCTCGGCTTCGGTGCGGTGTTCGGGCCCCAGACCCGGCTCATCGTGGTGGACCGGGCCGAACCCGCGCGCAGCCATCCCCGCCCGGTTGAGGCCGAGCTCTACGGGGACCTGCTGACAACCCTCGCGGCGCTGGCCGCCGGTGGCGGGACCGACCACCGAGCGTGGATCGAGGACCTGCGGGCGGCCGAAACCGCGGCGCGCGACAAGGAGAAGACCGAACTCGCCGACGACCGCGTCCCGTTGCATCCCATGCGGGTGTATGCGGAGCTGGCGCCGATGCTGGACCGCGACGCGATCGTCGTCATCGACGCCGGTGACTTCGGGTCCTACGCCGGGCGGGTGATCGACAGCTATCAACCGGGCTGCTGGCTGGACAGCGGCCCCTTCGGCTGCCTCGGCTCGGGCCCCGGTTACGCCCTGGCCGCCAAGCTCGCCCGGCCGGACCGTCAGGTCGTCCTCCTGCAGGGCGACGGCGCCTTCGGCTTCAGCGGCATGGAATGGGACACGCTGGTTCGGCACAACGTGCCCGTCGTCTCGGTGATCGGCAACAACGGAATCTGGGGACTGGAAAAGCACCCCATGGAGGCGTTGTACGGCTATTCGGTGGTGGCCGAACTGCGTCCGGGCACCCGCTACGACGAGGTGGTGCGCGCCCTGGGCGGTCACGGCGAGCTGGTCTCCGCGCCGGCCGAGCTGCGGCCCGCGCTGGAACGCGCCTTCGCCAGCGGCCTGCCCGCCGTCGTCAACGTACTCACCGAGCCCAACGTCGCCTACCCGCGCCGCTCGAACCTGGCCTGAGCTCACGCGGCGGCCCACCGCGTACCGTTGACCTGTGCCAAAGACGACCCGCGCGCAACCCGGCGGCCTGAGCAGCCGATTTTGGCGACTGCTCGGCGCCAGCACGGAAAAGAACCGCAACCGCTCCCTTTCCCAGGTCACCGACTCCTCCGAGTACGACGAGGAGGCCGCCGGCCTCACCGACGAGCAGCTCCGCAAGGCCGCCGGTCTGCTGAAACTGGACGATCTCGCGGAGTCCGAGGACATCCCGCAGTTCCTCGCGATCGCCAGGGAGGCGGCCGAACGGGCGACCACGCTCCGCCCGTTCGACGTGCAGCTGCTCGGTGCGCTGCGCATGCTCGCCGGCGACGTCATCGAGATGGCCACGGGTGAAGGCAAAACGCTCTCCGGAGCCATCGCGGCGGCGGGTTACGCTCTGGCCGGGCGGCACGTGCACGTGGTGACCATCAACGACTACCTGGCCCGCCGTGACGCCGAGTGGATGGGCCCGCTGATCGAGGCGATGGGGCTGACGGTCGGCTGGATCACCGCCGAGTCGACCAGCGAGGAGCGCCGCGCCGCCTATGGCTGCGACGTCACCTATGCCTCGGTCAACGAGATCGGTTTCGACGTGCTGCGCGACCAACTCGTCGTCGACGTCGACGACCTGGTGTCGCCCAACCCCGACGTGGCCCTGATCGACGAGGCCGACTCGGTGCTCGTCGACGAGGCGTTGGTGCCGCTGGTGCTGGCGGGCACCACGCACCGGGAGACGCCGCGGCTGGAGATCATCAAGCTGGTCGGCCAGCTGAAGCCGGACACCGACTTCGAGACCGACTCCGACAGCCGCAACGTCCATCTGACCGACGTCGGGGCCCGCAAGGTCGAGAAGGCGCTCGGCGGCATCGACCTTTATTCCGAAGAGCACGTCGGCACGACCCTGACCGAGGTCAACGTCGCCCTGCACGCGCACGTGCTGTTGCAGCGCGACGTGCACTACATCGTCCGGGACGACGCGGTGCACCTGATCAACGCCGCCCGCGGCCGCATCGCGCAACTGCAGCGCTGGCCGGACGGCCTGCAGGCCGCCGTCGAGGCGAAGGAGGGCATCGAGACCACCGAGACCGGTGAAGTGCTCGACACGATCACGGTGCAGGCACTGATCAACCGCTACGAAACCGTGTGCGGCATGACCGGCACCGCGCTGGCCGCCGGTGAGCAGCTGCGCCAGTTCTACAAGCTCGGCGTGTCCCCAATTCCGCCGAACGAGCCCAACATTCGCGAGGACGAGTCCGACCGCGTCTACATCACCGCCGCCGCCAAGAACGACGGAATCGTCGCGCACATCGCCGAGGTGCATGAGACCGGGCAACCGGTGCTGGTCGGCACGCGGGACGTGGCCGAATCCGAGGAGCTGCACGAGCGGCTGCTGCGCCGCGGCGTACCCGCGGTGGTGCTGAACGCGAAGAACGACGCCGAGGAAGCCGAGGTCATCGCCGAGGCCGGCAAGTATGGGGCGGTCACGGTGTCGACGCAAATGGCGGGGCGCGGCACCGACATTCGGCTCGGCGGCTCCGACGAAGCCGACCATGACAGGGTCGCCGAACTCGGCGGGCTGCACGTGGTCGGCACCGGACGGCATCACACCGAGCGGCTGGACAACCAGTTGCGCGGGCGGGCCGGACGCCAGGGCGACCCCGGCTCGTCCGTGTTCTTCTCGAGTTGGGAAGACGATGTCGTGGCGGCCAACCTCGACCACAACAAGCTGCCGATGGAAACCGACGAGGACGGCCGGATCGTCAGCCCGAAGGCGGCCGGGCTGCTCGACCACGCCCAGCGCGTCGCCGAGGGCCGGATGCTCGACGTGCACGCCAATACCTGGCGCTACAACCAGCTGATCGCCCAGCAGCGCGCCATCATCGTCGATCGGCGAAACACGTTGCTGCGCACCGCAAGTGCTCGCGAGGAGCTCGCCGAGCTGGCACCCAAGCGGTACAAGGAGCTGTCGAAGGACATTCCCGAGGATCGCCTGGAGAAGATCTGCCGGCAGATCATGCTCTACCACCTCGACCGCGGCTGGGCCGATCACCTGGCGTACCTCGCCGACATCCGGGAAAGCATCCACCTGCGCGCGCTGGGCCGGCAGAACCCGCTGGACGAATTCCACCGGCTGGCCGTCGACGCGTTCGCGTCGCTGGCCGCGGATGCGATCGAAGCCGCGCAGCAGACGTTCGAGACGGCGAACGTCCTCGAGGAGGAACAGGGCCTGGATCTGTCCAAGCTGGCCCGGCCCACCTCGACGTGGACCTACATGGTCAACGACAACCCGCTGTCCGACGACACGCTGTCCACGCTGAGCCTGCCCGGCGTCTTCCGCTAGGCCGTCGACGGCGGGCGCCGGCTGTGCGTCCAGCCGCACACTGGGGACCGAGTGTGCGTCCAGCCGCGCACTCGGCGTTCGACTAAGGTCACGGCTTATGGAGCCGGCGCTTCCGCCCGACCGGGTGCTCACCGTCCCCAACGCGCTGAGCGCGATCCGCCTGGTGCTCATCGGAGTGTTCGTCTACGCCCTGTTGGTGGCGCACGCCAACGGGTGGGCGGTCGGGATCCTGATGTTCAGCGGTGCGTCCGACTGGGCCGACGGCAAGATCGCCCGGCTGCTCAACCAGTCGTCGCGGCTCGGGGTTCTGCTCGACCCGGCCGTCGACCGCCTCTACATGATCTGCGTTCCCGTCGTGATGGCGCTGAGCGGGATCGTGCCGTGGTGGTTTGTCGCCGTCCTGCTGGTGCGGGACGGGCTACTGGCGGCGACGCTGCCGCTGCTGTGGAGCCGCGGGCTGTCCGCGCTGCCGGTCACCTACATCGGGAAGGCCGGCACGTTCGCGTTGATGTCCGGTTTTCCGCTGGTGCTGCTGGGAACGTGGGACGCCCTGTGGAGCCGCGTGATCGGCGCCTGCGGCTGGGCGTTCCTGATCTGGGGCATGTACGGCTACCTGTGGGCGTTCGCGCAGTACGTGGTGCAGATGACGTTGGTCGTGCGCCGGATGCCCCGGGTCAAACACGGAGGCAGGCCCGCCCCGCCGAAGGCGGTCGAACGTGGCTGACCCGGACCGCCTGCTCGGCGGCTACGACCCCAACGCCGGGCGCAGCGCCCACGTGGCGGCGCGGCCGCAGCTGATCCCGGTGCCGTCCCTGCTGCGCGCCCTGCTCTCCGAGCACCTGGATCCCGGGTACGCCGCGGCGGCAGCCAAACGCGGCGACGCCGCCGCGCACCCGCACCGGCACGACCGCGCCTTCGGCTGGCTGTGGCAGGCGTTGGCGGCGCTGCTGATCGCCACGGTCTTCGCCGCCGCCGTCGCGCAGGCGCGATCGGTGGCCCCCGGCGTGCGCTCGGCGCAGCAGCTGCTGCTGGGCAACGTGCGTTCGACCGAGGACACCGCGGCCAAACTGGCCCAGCGGCGCACCGAACTGTCCTCCCGGCTGGACGGCGTCCAACGCCGCGCGCTGGCCGACGACGCCGAAGGGCAGCGGCTGCTGGCCCGGCTCGATGCGCTCGGCCTGGCCGCGGCCAGCACGGCGGTCATCGGCCCCGGCCTCAAGGTCACCGTGACCGACCCGGGTGCCAGCCCGAACCTTTCCGACGTCTCCAAACAGCGGCTCGGCGGCAGCAGGCAGATCATTTTGGACCGGGATCTCCAGCTGGTCGTCAACTCGTTGTGGGCCAGCGGCGCCGAGGCGATTTCGCTCGGCGGGGTCCGCATCGGGCCGAACGTGACCATCCGGCAAGCCGGCGGCGCGATCCTGGTCGACAACAACCCCACCAGCAGCCCGTACACGATCCTCGCGGTGGGGCCGCCCCGCGCGATGCGGGACGTCTTCGACCAGAGCTCCGGCCGGCAGCGTCTTAAGCTGCTCGAGGTCTCCTACGGTGTCGTCGTCACCGTGGACGCCGCCGACGGGCTGACGCTGCCCGCGGGATCGATCCGGGATATCAAGTTCGCCAAACAGATTGGGCCACAGTGAGAAAAGCCCTCGACAGACCTCTCCGGCCGGGTGAGTCGCGGACGGAGAATCGAGCATGATCGGCATCGCGGCGCTGGCGATCGGCATCGTGCTCGGGCTGGTCTTTCACCCCGCCGTGCCCGAGGTCGTCCAGCCCTACCTGCCCATCGCGGTGGTCGCGGCGCTGGACGCGGTGTTCGGCGGGTTGCGCGCCTACCTGGAACGCATCTTCGATCCGAAGGTCTTCGTTGTCTCCTTCGTGTTCAACGTTTTCGTGGCCGCACTGATCGTGTACGTCGGCGACCAGCTGGGCGTGGGCACGCAGTTGTCGACGGCGATCATCGTGGTGTTGGGAATCCGAATCTTCGGCAACGCCGCCGCCCTGCGGCGCCGGCTGTTCGGGGCATGACCGCGCCGACGACGATGCGGAGCCAGCGATGTGGAGGAGCGGCGCTATGACCGGGAGGAGGCCGGCGTGAGCCACGACCCGGGGGACCGCGCCGCCGAAAGTGGTGACGCCGCAAGCCCTACGCAGCACGGCCGCCACGAGCTTCCGGCGAAACGCCCTCGCCCGGAGATCGGGCCGGTGCGCCGAACAGGACTGTCCGGACTGGCCCGCGGCGGTCGCTCCCGGCTGGCTTTCGGGATGTTGGCGGCCCTGTTGTGTCTGCTGCTGGGCATCGCCATCGTCACGCAGGTCCGCCAAAACGAGTCGGGCGATTCGCTGGAAACCGCGCGGCCCGCGGATTTGTTGGTGTTGCTGGATTCGTTGCGGCAGCGCGACGCCACCCTCAACGCCGAAGTGAACGAACTGCAGAACACCCTGAATTCGCTGCAGGCGTCCGGCAATAACGACCAGGCCGCCATCCAGGCCGCGCAGGCGAAGCTGGCCGCGCTGTCCATCCTGGCCGGCGCCGTCGGCGCCACCGGGCCGGGTGTCACCGTCACGATCGACGATCCCGGGCCGGGGGTTTCGCCGGAGGTGATCCTCGACGTGATCAACGAGCTGCGTGCGGCCGGGGCCGAGGCGATCGAAATCAACGACGCGCACCAGTCCGTCCGCGTCGGTGTGGATACCTGGGTAGTGGGTATGCCCGGCTCGCTGACGGTCGACACCAAGACGCTGTCGCCCCCGTATTCGATTCTGGCGATTGGCGATCCGCCCACCCTGGCCGCCGCGATGAACATTCCGGGCGGCGCCGAGGACAGCATCAAGCGCGTCGGTGCGCGGATGTCCGTCCGGCAGGCCGACCGAGTGGACGTGACCACCTTGCGACAACCAAAACCACACCAATACGCTCAGCCCGTCAAGTGAGCATTCTCCCAACAGAACAGGACGACTTGTGAGCGATATCCCGCCCGACCTGCACTACACCGCCGAACACGAGTGGGTTCGCCGAAGCGGTGAGGACACCGTGCGGGTCGGCATCACCGACTTTGCCCAGTCAGCCCTGGGCGATGTCGTCTTTGTTCAGCTGCCCGAGGTGGGCACCGAACTGACCGCGGGTGAATCGTTCGGCGAGGTCGAGTCGACGAAATCGGTCTCGGATCTGTACGCCCCGGTGTCGGGCACGGTGTCCGCGGTCAATGCCGAGCTGGAAGGCAGCCCGCAGCTGGTCAACTCCGAGCCCTACGCGGGCGGGTGGCTGCTCGACGTGCAGGTGTCGGATGTCGCCGCGTTGGAGTCGGCCATTTCGTCGCTGCTCGACGCCGAGGCCTACCGCGGAA
Source organism: Mycobacterium sp. E2238 (assembly GCF_001672665.1). NCBI lineage: Bacteria > Bacillati > Actinomycetota > Actinomycetes > Mycobacteriales > Mycobacteriaceae > Mycobacterium > Mycobacterium sp. E2238. The sequence goes on from NZ_LZKF01000246.1 coordinate 29,619, forward strand.
CGTTGACCGAATGACGATTGCTAATGTGCCTGCCAGCCCCGCGGCGACGCGAGCGGTGCGGCGGCCGGCGGGGGAAAGGCGGGCAATCGGTCTTTCGATCGTCGGGTGGGGGGCACATTGCAGACCTATGCGCGGTACCGTCGACACATCGACACTTGAACGCACGAGCCTTAGTAATCGGCAGTACCGGGCGAAAAGACCCAGCGAGCAGCCGGCCGAGCGGCCCGGTCAGACAACGCCACAGCGGCCAGTGAGGAGCAGCGCGTGACGGATATGGACAACGACCAGACCTCTGACGAAGTCACGGTGGAGACGACTTCCGTCTTTCGTGCCGACTTCCTCAACGAACTGGACGCTCCCGCGCAGGCGGGCACCGAGAGCGCGGTCTCCGGGGTGGAAGGCCTCCCGGCAGGCTCCGCGCTGCTGGTCGTCAAACGGGGGCCTAACGCGGGATCGCGCTTCTTGCTCGACCAGCCCATCACCTCCGCCGGTCGGCATCCCGACAGCGACATCTTTCTCGACGACGTCACCGTGAGTCGCCGCCACGCCGAATTCAGGTTGGAAAACAACGAATTCAACGTCGTCGATGTCGGTAGCCTGAATGGCACGTACGTCAACCGGGAGCCCGTCGACTCGGCGGTGCTCGCCAACGGCGACGAGGTGCAGATCGGCAAGTTCCGCTTGGTGTTTTTGACCGGGCCCAAGCAGGGTGAGGACGGAGGATCCGGAGGCTAGTGAGCGCACCCGATAGCCCGGCACTGGCCGGGATGTCGATTGGGGCGGTCCTGGAACTGTTGAGGCCGGACTTTCCCGATGTCACGATCTCCAAGATTCGCTTCCTGGAGGCCGAAGGACTGGTGACGCCGCAGCGCGCCGCGTCGGGCTATCGGAGATTTACCGCATACGACTGCGCCCGGTTGAGGTTCATCCTGACCGCGCAGCGCGATCACTACCTACCGCTCAAGGTCATCCGGTCGCAGTTGGACGCCCAACCCGATGGCGAACTGCCGCCCTTCGGCTCGTCCTACGCCGGGCCACGTCTGGTGTCGGTGGCAGGCGTCGGGGAGGTCGCTGCCGAGCCGGGCTCCGGGGCCGGGCCCGACGCGGCCGCGGTGGCGCCGTCGAGCATCCGGCTGAGTCGTGAAGATCTGTTACAGCGCTCCGGGGTGGCCGACGATCTGTTGACGGCGCTGCTCAAGGCCGGCGTAATCACCACCGGCCCGGGCGGCTTCTTCGACGAACATGCCGTGGTCATCCTGCAATGCGCGCGGGCGTTGTCGGAATACGGTGTGGAGCCGCGGCATCTGCGTGCTTTCCGCTCGGCGGCCGACCGGCAATCCGACCTGATCGCCCAAATCGCCGGGCCGCTAGTCAAAGCCGACAAGGCCGGCGCTCGTGACCGCGCCGACGACCTGGCGCGTGAGGTGGCGGCCCTCGCCATCACGTTGCACACGTCGTTGATCAAATCCGCCGTTCGCGACGTTCTGCATCGCTGAGGACTAGACTTCGTCGATAGCTTGGTTTTCAGCGGCATAGCGACAATCCGGCGTCGTCGTTGCGCCAAGAACCGACACGGCAGCATATGCGGAGGGCAGACACAAATGGGTGAAGTTCGTGTTGTCGGCATTCGCGTTGAGCAGCCGCAGAACCAGCCGGTCCTGTTACTGCGCGAGACCGACGGCGACCGGTACCTGCCGATCTGGATCGGTCAGTCGGAGGCTGCCGCCATCGCACTCGAGCAGCAAGGCGTCGAGCCGCCCCGCCCCCTGACACACGATCTGATCAGGGATGTCATTGCCGCGCTTGGTCATTCGCTGAAAGAGGTGCGGATCGTCGATCTGCAAGAGGGCACCTTCTACGCCGATCTGGTCTTCGACCGCAACATCACCGTGTCGGCCCGGCCGTCGGATTCGGTGGCGATCGCGCTGCGCGTCGGGGTTCCGATCTATGTCGAGGAGGCCGTGCTGGCCCAGGCCGGCCTGCTCATCCCCGACGAGACCGACGAAGAGGGTGGCACCGCCGTGCGCGAGGACGAGGTGGAGAAGTTCAAGGAGTTTCTCGACAGCGTGTCCCCGGACGATTTCAAGGCCACGTAGACGCCTCTAGAGACCGTTCGAACGGCCCGCCCGGCGGGTACTACCCTGGACACCGACATCACGGGCGGATCTCAACTAGCGCCGGGATGTCGACACGCCTGGCGGATAGCGCCCTCACTTAGCCCGCCGGCAGCCATACTTTGATCACGACTTAAGGGCGCGGTAGCTACCGAACAGCGTAAGCTCTCTAGCACTCGGGTCTGAGCAAACGTGGCTGCGATGCAGCCAGTGACGCAGCTGGAAACGAAAGCGCGATCGGCGAGAGGAAGCACCGTGAGCGAGCAGCCACGCCAAGAACAGCTGGACCTAGCTGACCACCCGACCGCCGCACCGGAAGCGCCCGTGCAGCCCGGACTGTTCCCCGACGACTCCGTGCCGGACGAGCTGGTCGGGTACCGCGGCCCCAGCGCCTGCCAGATCGCGGGAATCACTTACCGCCAGCTGGACTACTGGGCGCGCACGTCGCTGGTGGTGCCGTCGATCCGCAGCGCGGCGGGCTCCGGCAGCCAGCGGCTCTACTCGTTCAAGGACATCCTGGTTCTCAAGATCGTCAAGCGGCTGCTCGACACCGGGATCTCACTGCACAACATCCGGGTCGCCGTCGATCATCTGCGCCAGCGCGGCGTGCAGGACCTGGCCAACATCACGTTGTTCTCCGACGGCACCACGGTCTACGAATGCACCTCGGCCGAAGAGGTCGTCGACCTGCTGCAGGGCGGGCAGGGCGTATTCGGGATCGCCGTGTCCGGCGCGATGCGCGAGCTGACCGGAGTGATCGCCGACTTCCCCGGCGAGCGGGCCGATGGGGGCGAGTCGATCGCCGCCCCGGAAGACGAGCTGGCGTCCCGGCGCAAGACCCGCGACCGCAAGATCGGTTAGGCGCGCTAGCCCGACCGGGTAAACTGGGATCCGCATCGCACTCGCGCGGGAGAGTTCCGTGACGGCCAGCCACGGACGCCGAAGGAGCAACACCTCTCCGCTAACCTCTCAGGCACCCGGACCGCCCGAGTTAACGATGCCTCTGGAAAGCGGTGCCGACCCCTAGCGGTCGACACCCGCCGATGGGGAAAGGCGCTCAGACATCAGCGGGCGCCGAATCTCTCAGGCGCCCGGCGCACGGGTGAAGACAGAGGGAGAGGACCGCTCGTCCTCTCCCTTGTCGCTGCCACCAGGAGTTACGCCAGTGCCCGAGCAAGCAACCTTCGCCGCCCGCCACATCGGCCCGGACGCCCAGGCCGTCGCGGCCATGCTGGCCGTCATCGGGGTCGACTCACTCGACGAGTTGGCCGCCAAGGCCGTTCCGGCGGGGATCCTCGACAAGCCCACCGCCGGCGGCGCGGCACCCGGCCTGGACGAATTGCCCCCGGCCGTCACCGAGACCGAGGCGCTGGCGGAGCTGCGGGCGCTCGCCGAGGCCAACACCGTGGCCGTCTCGATGATCGGGCAGGGCTATTACGACACGCTCACCCCGCCGGTGCTGCTGCGCAACGTGCTGGAGAACCCGGCCTGGTACACCGCCTACACGCCGTACCAGCCCGAGATCAGCCAGGGCCGACTGGAGGCGCTGCTGAATTTCCAGACGATGGTTGCCGACCTGACCGGGCTGGAAGTCGCCAACGCCTCGATGCTCGATGAGGGCACCGCGGCGGCCGAGGCCATGACGCTCATGCACCGCGCGACCCGCGGCACGTCGAACCGCCTCGCCGTCGACGCCGACGTCTTCGCCCAGACCACTGCTGTATTGGCGACGCGGGCCCAGCCGTTGGGCATCGAGATCGTCACCGCCGACCTGCGCGAGGGTCTGCCCGATGGCGACTTCTTCGGGGTCATCACCCAGCTGCCCGGCGCCAGCGGCCGCGTCACCGACTGGGCGGCCCTGGTGGAGCAGGCCCATGAACGTGGCGCGCTGGTCGCCGTCGGTGCCGACCTGCTGGCGTGCACACTGATCACCCCACCCGGGGACATCGGTGCCGACGTCGCGTTCGGAACCACCCAACGATTCGGTGTGCCAATGGGATTCGGCGGCCCGCACGCCGGATATCTGTCGGTGCACTCCAAGCACGCCCGCCAGCTGCCGGGCCGGCTGGTCGGCGTGTCGCTGGACGCCGACGGCTCCCCGGCCTACCGGCTGGCGCTGCAGACGCGCGAGCAGCACATCCGCCGGGACAAGGCGACCAGCAACATCTGCACGGCGCAGGTGCTGCTGGCGGTGATGGCCGCGATGTACGCCAGCTACCACGGGGCCGACGGGCTGGTTCAGATCGCCCGCCGCGTGCACGCGCACGCCGAGGCCATTGCCGCCGCCCTGGGCTCGGCGGCCAACACAGCGAGGGTGCACGACGCGTTCTTCGACACCGTGCTGGCACGGGTTCCGGGACGCGCCGACGAGGTGGTGGCCGCGGCCAAGGCGAACGGCGTCAACGTGTGGCGCGTCGATGCCGACCACGTGTCGGTCGCCTGCGACGAGGCCACCACGGACGCGCACGTGGCGGCGGTGCTGGACGCGTTCGGCGTGCCGGCTGCCGAACCCGTAGCCGTCGATATCGCGACCCGCACCTCGGAGTTCCTCACCCATCCCGCGTTCACGCAGTACCGCACCGAAACGGCGATGATGCGCTACCTGCGCACCCTGGCGGACAAAGATATCGCTTTGGACCGCAGCATGATTCCGCTCGGCTCGTGCACGATGAAGCTCAACGCCGCCGCCGAGATGGAACCGATCACCTGGCCGGAATTCGCGCGTCAGCATCCGTTCGCCCCCGCGTCGGACACCCCCGGCCTACGCCGGCTCATCGCTGACCTGGAGAGCTGGCTGGTACAGATCACCGGGTACGACGCCGTCTCGCTGCAGCCCAACGCCGGCTCGCAGGGCGAGTACGCCGGGCTGCTGGCCATCCACGACTACCACGCCAGCCGGGGCGAACCGCACCGCAACATCTGCCTGATCCCGTCCAGCGCGCACGGCACCAACGCGGCGTCGGCGGCGCTGGCCGGCATGCGGGTGGTCGTGGTGGCCTGCCACGACAACGGCGATGTCGACCTTGACGACCTGCGCGCCAAGGTCGCCGAGCACGGCGACGCGTTGTCGACGCTGATGATCACCTATCCGTCCACCCACGGCGTTTACGAGCACGACATCGCCGAGATCTGCGCGGCCGTGCACGACGCCGGCGGCCAGGTGTATGTCGACGGCGCCAACCTCAACGCGCTCGTCGGCCTGGCCCGGCCGGGGAAGTTCGGCGGCGACGTCAGCCACCTGAACCTGCACAAGACCTTCTGCATCCCGCACGGGGGCGGGGGACCGGGGGTGGGACCCGTGGCGGTGCGTTCGCACCTGGCCCCGTTCCTGCCGGGGCACCCGCATGCCCCCGAGTTGCCCGAAGGTCATCCGGTGTCGTCGGCGCCCTACGGGTCCGCCTCGATCCTGCCGATCAGCTGGGCCTACATCAGGATGATGGGCGCAGACGGCCTGCGGGCGGCATCGCTGACCGCGATCGCGTCGGCCAACTACATCGCCCGCCGGCTCGACGAGTACTTCCCGGTGCTCTACACTGGCGCGAACGGCATGGTCGCCCACGAGTGCATCCTGGATCTGCGCCCGATCACCAAGTCGACCGGAGTCACGGTCGACGATGTCGCAAAGCGCTTGGCCGACTACGGCTTCCACGCGCCAACCATGAGCTTCCCGGTGGCAGGCACGCTGATGGTGGAGCCCACGGAGAGCGAGAGCCTGACCGAGGTCGACGCCTTCTGCGAAGCCATGATCGCCATCCGCGGGGAGATCGACCGGGTGGGCGCGGGGGAGTGGCCCGTCGACGACAATCCGCTGCGGGGCGCGCCGCACACCGCCGAATGCCTGCTGGTCGCCGACTGGCAGCACCCGTACACCCGGGAAGAGGCCGCCTATCCGCTCGGGAAGAACTTCCGGCCCAAGGTGTGGCCGCCGGTGCGACGCATCGACGGCGCCTACGGCGACCGCCACCTGGTCTGCTCGTGCCCGCCGGTGGAGGCGTTCGCTTAAGTCGCGGGAGGCGCGGTTCAGCCGAAGCGCTCGATGATCGCCGCCGCGATCTGATCCGGTGCATCCTCCTGGATGAAGTGCTTGGCATTGGGCAGTTCGACGACGACGTGGTCGGGAAAGGCCGCGCGCATGCGCGGGAGGCTGGGGCCGGGCCGGAACGCGAAGTCCTTCATGCCCCAAACGAACAGCGCGGGTTTGGCGCCCAGCTTGGCCGGCACTTCCCGGGCCAGCCGTGCCAGCAGCGGGGCCGCGGCCAGGATCTGCTTGGGCATCTCGGCGACGCCTTTGCGGGCGTCGGGGCTGGGTTGCACCGCCCGGTAGTGCTGCATCACCGCATCGCTCGGGCGGTGCTCTGTCCCGGCGGGGACGAGACGTTCGACGAAGAAATTGCGGTGCAGGATCGCGTATTGCATTGGCGGACTTGACATCACCCGGCTGAACATCTTCGTCGTGAATTCGTCCGTCGGCCAGAACCAGGTGTTGCCCAGGATGACGCCGCGCACCCGCTCGGCGCGCTCCACCGCGACCGCCATGCTGATGGGCCCACCCCAGTCCTGGCCCATCGTCAGAAAGTTGTCGAGGCCGAGGTGGTCGACGAACTCGCCGACCACCCGGGCGTGTTCCTCGATGGTGTATCCGAACGGCGCGGGCCGGTCCGACAACCCGAACCCGAGGTAATCCGGTGCGATGCAACGGAACCTGTCGCGCAGCGCGATGACGATGTTGCGATAGAGGAAGCTCCAGGTCGGGTTGCCGTGGCACAGCAGGATCGGGGGCCCGGCCCCCTCGTCGATGTAGTGCATCCGCCCCTGCGAGCTGTCGAACCAGCGCGACTGGAACGGGTAGAGCCGGGGATCGGGGGTGAAATCGATGCTCATGGCGCTCCTTCGGTAGCGCTCACGATGCTAGGCCCGGAGTGTGACAGCGCCGAACCGCTGGGGCGCGGTTCGCCGCTAGTACCGGCCGAAGGTCAGGGCGACGTTGTGCCCGCCGAACCCGAACGAGTTGTTGATGGCGTACCGGTAGTTGCCCCGCCGCGGATTACCCGACACCACGTCCAGATCGATCTGCGGGTCCAGGTTTTCCAGGTTCAACGTCGGTGGAATGATCTGATCGCGCAACGCCAGCACGGTCAGGATCGACTCAACCGCACCGACCGCCCCGACCGAGTGGCCCAGGGCGGATTTGGGCGCGTACACCGCCGGCTTGTTGCTGCCCAGCGCGTTGTTGATGGCCTTGCCCTCGGCCAGGTCGCCGATCTGTGTTCCGGTGGCATGGGCGTTGACGTGGTCGATGTCCTCGGGCGTGAGACCGGCGAGTTGGATGGCCCGCGTCATCGCCTGGCCTGCGCGACTCCCCGTCGGGTCCGGCGCCACCATGTGGAAGCCGTCGGACGTCACGGCGGCCCCCATCAGCCGGGCCAGGATCCGAGCCCCGCGCGCCTTGGCGTGCTCCTCGGTCTCGAGCACCATCAGCGCTCCGGCCTCGCCGAAGACGAAACCGTCGCGGTCCTTGTCGAACGGGCGGCACGCGCCGGCCGGATTCTCGTTGTTCGTCGACATCACGATTCGCATGTTCGCGAAGGCGGCGATGGGCACTGCCTCGATGCGGGTCTCGACGCCACCGCAGATCGCGACGTCGGCCTCGCCGAACACCATCGCCTGCCACGCGCGGGCGATGGCTTCCGAACCCGACGCGCACGCCGACACCGGTGTCATCACGCCGGCCCTGGCGTGCCGTTCCAGGCCCACCGCCTGGGCGGCGGCGTCGGGCATGTACTTGCTGACGGCCAGCGGCGAGACCGCTTTCACGCCGCGGGCGCGCAGGGTGTCCCGGGTGAAGACCAGCTCCTCGCCGGAGCCGAATCCGGTGCCGATGGACACCAGCAGGCGGTTGGGGTCGACCTCGGGTGAGCCGGCGTGGTCCCACGCCCGCCGGTTGACGATGGCGGACAGCCGCGCCAGGTAGCCCGTCCGGCGCAGCTCCGCCGGGTTCAGCTCGCTGTCGAATTCCTCCAGTAGGTGCCCGCCGATGCGAACCGGCAGGTCGAATTCCTCCACGAACGGGTCATCGAGCTCCCGAATCCCACTCTGGCAGTCCAGTAGCAACTTCCAGGTCGTCTCCGCGTCGGTGGCCAGCGCGGTGGTCATGGCCACACCGGTGACGACAACGTTCGGAAGTGCCTGTCCAGTAATCAGATTCGTCATGCTGCGTGGATCATCCTTTCCCAGCGCCCACCCCGGCCGTCCTCACTCCCGGACGGGCCGTGTCACCAGCCCTCCGGAATGGAGGAGGAAGGCGCTCGACTCGGAACCTTCGCACCGCTCCCCGTGGCGTTGCCCGTGGCATCAACCTTGATCGAGCCTAGCGGCAAGTTGCCGTCCCGAGCGTGAAGACCCCGCCGCGACGTTCGGATTCCGCCGTAACCGGGCGTCAGCTCAAGAACGCGTTGAGGGCCGCGGCGAGGTCCGGGGACGCCGACGTGGCGAGGTTCTGGTAGCCACCACCGCTGAGCTGGGCGACCGCTTCCCACGTCGCGCGGTCCGGGTCGCCGCCGAAGTCGATGACGTTCACCGCGATGGGCTTGGCCGGGTCCGCGCTCTTGCGGATGAAATCCTGCAACCCGGGGCCGTCCAGGCTCTGGTCGGTGTGGGGACCCGCCGTGATGACCAATATCGAGTTGGTCTGGCCGGGGTGGTAATTGGTCTGCAGCTCTTGGTAGATCATGCGCAGCGTGGTGAACGACACGGCACCGCCGGGCGACGAGTACTGCTTGTCCAACGCCGCGGTCAGCGCCGCCGAACGCGGCTGGCCGTTCACGGGGTCGCCCAGCGGCCCACCGGGCACCTCGGAACGTCCCTCGTGGCCATCGAACGTCCACAGCCCGACCACGGAGGTGGGTGGCAGCGCTTTGATCTTGTCCTGCAGGGCGGCGATCACGTTCGCCAGGCGGGACTTGCCGCCCTCCTGCCCGGGCATCGACTGGTCGAGCATGATGGTCGCGGCGAGCCCGCTCGACGGGCTGGCCATCGCCTCGGCCAACGTCGCGCGCATCGCGTCGTCACCCACCGACACCGTCGCCGGCAGCGCTGGGAACGTGGTGACCGGGCTGCTCGGCGGCTTCACTCCGTTGACCCGGAAGCCGGCCTTGGCCAGCTTGGCGAGTTGGTCGGGCTTGTGCATGAAGCGGGCGAACTCGCTGGCCGCCGAGGTCTGGTCCTTCGTCAGCCACGAGCCGCTGAGCAGCACCGTGGGGTAGTCGGCGACCGGCGCCGGCCCCTGCGGTAGCCAGGAGGCCAACGCGCCCTTGGCGTCGGGTAAGGACTGGCCGCGCTGGAACAGCTGCTGCTCGGTGGTGATCACCGCATGCACCGGGGCGGTTGCCGCATCAGGGGGTCCGAGCAGCGCGTCCATCGCCTCGGTCAGCGAGTTGTTTGCCAGTTTGGGTTGCGCGCTCAGCAAGGTGCGCACCGCTCCGGTGCCCTGGGTCGCCGGCGCGCCGGGAGGTGTCGACGCGGCCGCCACCGCTTCCCCGGCCAAGAACGCCGCGTCGCCGTTGCCGTTCATCGGCAGGGCAAGCCGCAGCGACCCCCACGCCGGCAGGTTCACGCCGGCCAAGCCGTTCGGGTTGGTCTGCAGCCCGGGCAGCGCCCCCCAGTTCTGGTTGCCGAGCGCCCGCTGGAGTTCCGGCCGGACGGCGAGCACCACGGGTGACGTCACCAGCGACCGGCTGTCGGTGATCGTCTTCTGCGCGGTGGCGCCGGCCAGCCGCGCGGCGGAGATCGAGCTGCCGGGGATCCACAATGCCGGCTGGCCGCCCAGCTCGGCGGGCCATTTGCCGATGAACCCGTTCAGCACCGCGTCCGAGCCGGCCGGCTTGACGCTGACCTCCACGCAGTGGTCGCCGATGGGGCCGGCCGAGGAGTTGTAGCTCTCCGCGAACTGCTGCACCGAGTCGGCGATCGACGGGTCGGCGACGACGGCGACCGTTTCCTTGCCGCCCACGCAGCGGCCGGCGGCCTGGTGCGAGCGGTTGGACAACGCATCACCGAAGAAGCTCCACAGGATGACGCTGCCCACTACCACGACGACGGCGACGAGGGCCACGATGACGCCGATGCTGACTCCGCGGTGGCCGCCCTCGCTCCGATGTCCGCCCCGCCAATCGCCGAGGCCGCGGTGGCCGCGGCCGAACAGCGACGGCGACGAGGCCGGCGGCTCCGCGCTCCGCGGCCCCGGTTGGCGCGGCGGGAACTCCGGGTAGTCGTCGGCGGTCCCGGCCTCGAACGCGTCGTCGGCGGCGTAGCGGTCTTCCTCGGCGTCGAAGTCCTCGTCGACCGGGTAGTCGCCCTCGTCGGCGTAGTCCTCGGTGACGGCATCCCCGTGCCGGTCGTCGGTGTCGCCGCCTTCGTATGGCTCGTCGACGGAGTCCTCAGGGTCGGGCAAACTGTGCCTACCCATAGTGGTGCCCGTCGCCTTTCCGTCGATCCATCCGACTTGTTGTGAACCCGCCGCTGATCTTAGTCGTCAGCGGCACCGATGCTTCGCCAGCCCGATTAAGGCACGAGCTCAATTTGATTGCGCCGCGCGGGCCTTAACTTCGCGCCGACGGCGATGCAGGATCGGCTCGGTGTAGCCGTTGGGCTGCTGCGTCCCGGTCAGGATCAGATCCTGGGCGGCCAGGAACGCGATGCTGTCATCGAAGTTGGGCGCCATCGGCAGGTACGCCGCGTCCTTGGCGTTCTGCGCGTCCACCAGCGGCGCCATCCGTTCCAGGCTGGCCCGCACGTCCTCCTCGGTGATCACCCCGTGGCGCAGCCAGTTGGCCAGCAGCTGGCTGGAGATCCGCAGCGTCGCACGGTCTTCCATGAGCGCCACGTCGTGAATGTCGGGCACCTTCGAGCAGCCGACGCCCTGGGCGACCCAGCGCACCACATAGCCGAGGATGGACTGGCAGTTGTTGTCGACCTCCTCGCGGATCTCCTCGGGGGCCCAGGCCAGTTCCTTGGCCAGCGGGATGGTCAACAACTCGTCGATGTTGGTGCGCTTCTGGCCCGCCAGCTCCTCCTGAACGGCGCCCACGTCGACGTAGTGGTAGTGCATCGCGTGCAGGGTGGCCGCCGTAGGGGAGGGCACCCACGCGGTGGTCGCGCCCGCCTTGGGCTGGCCGATCTTCTGCTCGACCATGTCGGCCATCAACTCGGTCATGGCCCACATGCCCTTGCCGATCTGCGCCTTGCCCTTGAAGCCGGCGGCCAGACCGATGTCGACGTTGGCGTCCTCGTAGGCCTTGATCCACGTGGTGTTCTTCATCGCGCCCTTGCGGATCATCGGCCCGGCTTCCATCGACGTGTGGATCTCGTCGCCCGTGCGGTCCAGGAAGCCGGTGTTGATGAACACCACCCGGTCGGCGGCGGCCTTGATGCACGCCTTGAGGTTGACGGTGGTGCGCCGTTCCTCGTCCATGATGCCGACCTTGAGCGTGGCCTGCGGCAGCCCCAGGACGTCCTCGACGCGGCTGAACAGCTCGCAGGTGAACGCGACCTCGTCGGGGCCGTGCATCTTGGGCTTGACGATGTAGATCGACCCGGTGCGGCTGTTGGTCAGCGGGCCGTTGGCGTCCCCGGTCTTCAGCCCGTGGATCGCCGTCAGGCCGGTGAACAGCGCGTCCATGATGCCCTCGAACACCTCGTTACCCTCGGCGTCCACGATGGCGTCATTGGTCATCAGGTGGCCGACGTTGCGGACGAACAACAGGCTGCGGCCCGGCAGCGTCAGCTCGCCCTGGCCGTCGGGCGTGGTGTAGGTGCGGTCCTGGTTCAGCACGCGGGTGAAGGTCTTGCCGCCCTTGTCGACGTCTTCGGACAGGTCGCCCTTGTTCAGCCCGAGCCAGTTGCGGTAACCGAGCACCTTGTCGTCGGCGTCGACGGCGGCCACCGAGTCCTCGAAGTCCATGATCGTGGTGACGGCCGATTCCAGGACCACGTCCTTGATGCCGGCGCGGTCGGTCTTGCCGACCGGCGATTCGGGGTCGACGAGGATCTCGATGTGCAGGCCGTGGTTCACCAGGAGCACCGACCAGTCGGGGGAGCCGAGCTCGCCGGTGTAGCCGGCGAACTTCTCGGGGCTGGCCAGGCCGACGGAACCGTCGGCGGTCGCGACCTTCAGCTGGCCGTCCTCTACGGACAGGCCCGTCGCGTCGGCCCAGGACCCGGATTCCAGCGGCACTGCCTGGTCGAGGAAGTTGCGCGCATACGCGATGACCTTGTCGCCGCGAATCTTGTTGTAGCTGGTGCCCTTTTCGGCACCGTCGCTCTCCGGGATGACGTCGGTGCCGTACAGGCCGTCGTACAGCGAGCCCCAGCGCGCGTTCGCGGCGTTCAGCGCGAACCGGGCGTTGAGCACCGGCACCACCAGCTGCGGGCCCGCGGTCGTGGTGATCTCGTCATCGACGCCCGAGGTCGTGATCGTGAAATCCTCGGGTTCGGGCAGCAGGTAACCGATTTCGGTGATGAACTGGCGGTACGCCTCGACGTCGAACGGCTCGATCACGCGCTGGCGGTGCCACTTGTCGATCTGGGCCTGCAGCTCGTCGCGGCGGTTCAACAGATCCCGGTTCTTCGGGGTGAGGTCGGTGACGACTTTGTCGACGCCGGCCCAGAAGCTGTCCGGGTCGATGTCGGTGCCGGGCAGGGCCTCGTTGTTCACGAAGTCGTAGAGCACTCGGGCGACGCGCAGGTTCCCCGCCGACACGCGATCAGTCATGTTTCTCCTCCATAATGAAGCCTCACCAAGCCGCCATCGGCTCGGAGTGGCAATGTCTTCAGCGTACCGAGCAGCAGCCTGGTGAGCGTATCCGCCCAAACCTGCCACACCAGGTCAGGCCGCGCTGACAGCTCTAACCATGCCGCTGCGGCGAGCCCGGGGATTGAATTCCAGCAACGCATCTGTGCGCCTGGCATCCTGCGCCCTCCAGCACTTTCTTGACTGGTAGCCGTTGAAAATCATACGGGCTCGCTACAGCCGTACTTCGCGACCAGTACCCCTATGCATCGCGCATCGTGCCGACGAGGTCCTCAACCAGGTCTTCCATGGCCACCATCGCGACCACCTCACCGCCAGCCCCTGTCACCAGCGCGAGATGGCTGTTGCTGCGGCGCATCCGCGACAACGCGTCGGCCAGCGGCAGCGACTTGGGCAGCCGCGGCAGGGGCCGCACCATCGCCAGGTCGATCACCGTGCGTGGGTCGTCGCCGAGGGTGAGCATGTCCTTGATGTGCAGGTAGCCGATGAAATCGCCGTTGACGTTGGCGACCGGGAACCGCGAGTAACCGGTCTGGGCCAGGGCCTCTTCGACGGCGCCCACCGTCGGGCCGGTGCCCGCCGCGGCCACCCGCACCGCGTGGACATCGGCGAGCGGGACGGCCACGTCGCCGACCACGCGGGTGCCGATTTGCAGGGCCCGGGTCAGCCTGGTGTGCTCCTCGCGGTCCAGCAGCCCTTCGGAGCGCGATTCGGCGATCATCTCGCTCAATTCGACCGGGGAGACGGTGAATTCGAGCTCTTCCTTGGGTTCCACGCCCAGCGCGCGCACCACGACGTTGGCGCACTTGTTGTAGAACACGATGAACGGCCGTGCGGCTCGCACATAGGCCAGGTACGCGGGCACCAGCAGCATCGCGGTGCGCTCGGGACCGGCCAGCGCGATGTTCTTCGGCACCATCTCGCCCAGCAGCACATGTAGCGTCACCACGATCGCCAGCGCGATCGCGAACGACAGCGTGTGCAGCAGCGTGGGGTGTATGCCGGTCAGGCCCAGCGCCGTGCGCAGCAGGTCGGCGACCGCCGACTCGCCGATCCGCCCGAGCAGCAGCGAGGCGGCCGTGACCCCGAGCTGCGCCCCGGCCAGCATGGCCGGCAGCTGCTCTCCGGCCCGCATCACTGTGACCGCCCGGGCCTTGCCCTGTTCGGCCAGCGCTTCGAGGCGGTCGCGCCGGGCCGAGATCAACGAGAATTCCGCCCCGACGAAGAAGGCGTTGACGCCGATCAGCAGGATCGCCAGGAACACGCCCCAGGTGTTGCTCATCGGGGACCTCCCGCCGGACTGTCCCCGTGCAGCTCGATCAACTCGAGCAGGTCGATCCGGCGCCCCTCCATCCGGATGACGGTCGCCTGCCAGCGCAGCGACGCGTCCAACAACCCGTCGGCGTCCAGCGCCGGCAACTGGACCGTTTCGCCGGCCACCGGGATGTGGCCGAATTCACGCAACGCCAGCCCGCCGATGGTCTCGTAGGGTCCCTCGGGCGCGCGGAAGCCGGTCGCCGCGGCCACCTCGTCGATGCGCAGCAGACCCGAGACGCGCCAACCTGTTCCGGCCGCCACCACGTCCGGGGTGGCGTCGTCGTGTTCGTCGCGGACGTCGCCGACGATCTCTTCGATCAGGTCCTCGACCGTGACCATGCCCGCCGTGCCGCCGTATTCGTCGACGACCATCGCGGTCTGCAGGCTGTTGGCGCGAATCTCGCTCATGACGGCGTCGCCGTCCAGCGTCGACGGCACCACGGGAACGGGCTGTGCCACCGTGATCAGGGGCGTGCCCGCTCGCTCGGCCGCGGGGATGGCCAGCACCTGTTTGACGTGGACGATGCCGACGGTTTCATCCAGGTCGCCGTCGACGATCGGGAAGCGCGAGAATCCCGACTCCGCCGCCGCGGCCACCAGGTCGGCGACCGTGTCGTCGGTCTGCAGCGCCACGATCTTCGACCTGGGCGTCATCAGTTCCTCGGCGGTCCGGGCGCCGAATTGCAGGGACCGCCGCACCAGCGCCGCGGTGGCCGCATCCAGGGAGCCGCTGCGCGCCGACGAACGCACCAGCGACAGCAGCTCCTGCGGCGACCGCGCCGACCGCAGCTCCTCGGCCGGCTCGATGCCCAGCTGGCGCACGATCCAGTTCGCCGCGCCGTTGGTGAGCCGGATCGCCGGGGTGAACAACAGCGAGAACAGCAGCTGGACACCCACCACGGCCCGCGCGGTGGACAGCGGCCGGGCGACGGCCAGGTATTTCGGCACCAGCTCACCGAACACCATCGATACCGATGTGACGATGACCAGCGCCAGGAACGCCATGATCGCGTCGGCGACCCGGTCGGATATCCCGATCGCGTCAAACCACGGGTGCGGCAGGTCGGCCAGCATGGGATCGGTCAGATAGCCGGCCGCCAACGTGGTGGCGGAGATGCCCAGTTGCGCGCCGGATAGCTGGAACGACAGTTTGTGGTGCGCGCGCCGGATCGCCCGGTCGCGGCGTCCGCCGCCGCGGGCGTTGGCCTCCACGGCGCTGCGGTCCAGCGTGGTGAGCGAGAACTCGGCGGCGACGAAGATCGCGTTGCCGAAGATGAGCACCGCGATGGCCAAGACGCTGATCACGGCGACGGTGACGTTCATGGATCACGCCGCCCGTTGGCCGATTGCCCGGTGGGACTCGCCGGGGAAGGCTCCGCATCGGGTGGGTCGCCCGACGGCTGCCGCAGCCGAAATCCCATGGCCTGCACGGGTGCCTGCGGCACGTCGATCCCTTCGCTGCCTGTAGCCGGTGCGGACGCGGTCGCCTCCGTCTTTGCTGACTCATGGTAGCCGGATCCGCCCCGCGTACGATCGACCACCGTTTTCGCCGGCACCCCTCCACAACTCGCCCACCCGACTATGGGTTGCCTAACCTTACTCGGTAGGCTGTGCCCACTATGGCGTCCGAAGCCCCTCCCGAAACCCAATCAGCGCAAGTACTTCCGCGCGAGCGCTTCGACATCGCCGACGAGCTCGCGCGGATCGGCCCGCCGCCGCTCCCGGCCCTGGAACCGCCGTTCGCGCTGCGGGTCGCTCGACGCGGGGACGCGGGCATGGTGTCGGAGTGGATGAACCGCCCGCACCTGGCGGCGGCCTGGGAATACGACTGGCCGACGCCGCGGTGGGAGCGGCATCTGGGCGCACAGCTCGACGGAACGTATTCGCTGCCGCTACTCGGAAGTATCCGGGGAAATGATTGCGCCTACCTCGAATTATATTGGAGCGCAAAGGATTTGATCTCGTATTACTACGAGGCCGAGCCTCATGACCTGGGGCTGCACGCGGCCATCGCCGACCCGGCACTGGTGAACCGGGGGCTGGGCCCGATGCTGTTGCCGCGCATCGTGGCCAGCGCCTTCGCCATGGAGCCCCGTTGCCGGCGCATCATGTTCGACCCCGATCACCGCAACACCGCGGCGCGCCGGCTGTGCGAGAACGCCGGCTGCACGTTCCTCGGGGAGCACGACGCCAGAAACCGGCGGATGTCGCTTTACGCGCTGCAACGCCCGGCCACCGACGCATAGCCTCGCCATTCCGGGCGGAACGGGTCACCAGCCCAACGGCAGCGGATGGCCTTCGGCGAAGCCCGCGGTCGACTGCACCCCGACGACGGCGCGCTCGTGCAGCTCCGTCAGGTTGGCGGCGCCGACGTACGTGCACGTGCTGCGCACGCCCGACGTGATGTGGTCGAGCAAGTCCTCGACGCCGCCGCGGTCGGGGTCAAGCCCCATCCGCGACGTCGAAATGCCTTCCTCGAAAAGCGCTTTGCGCGCGCGCTCGAACGCGGTGTCGGCCGCGCTGCGGGCGACCACCGCCCGCTTGGACGCCATGCCGTAGCTCTCCTTGTAGGGCTGGTCCTCACGGTCGCGCATCAGGTCCCCGGGCGATTCATAGGTGCCGGCGAACCACGATCCGATCATCACGTTGGACGCCCCGGCCACCAGCGCCAGCGCCACGTCCCGCGGATGCCGGACGCCGCCGTCGGCCCAGACATGCCCGCCCAATTGCCTTGCCGCCGAAGCACATTCGACCACGGCCGAGAATTGCGGGCGACCCACGGCGGTCATCATCCGAGTGGTGCACATCGCCCCCGGCCCGACGCCGACCTTGACGATGTCCGCCCCGGCGCCGAGCAGGTCGCGGGTGCCTTCGGCGGAGACGACGTTGCCCGCCACCAGCGGGACGCCCAGTTCGAGCGAGGACACCGTGCGGATCGCGTCGAGCGTCTTTACCTGATGCCCGTGTGCGGTATCGATGACGAGCACATCGACGCCCGCCTCGGCCAGAGAGCGCGCCCTGGCCCCCACATCGCCGTTGATGCCGACGGCCGCGCCGACGCGCAGCCGCCCGCGCGCGTCGACCGCCGGGGCGTACAGGCCGGTCCGGATGGCGCCGGTGCGCGTCAGCACGCCGGCCAGCGTGCCGTCCGCGTTCGTCACCACCGCGACCCCGATCGGGGCGTGCTCGAGCAGGTCGAAGATCTTGCGCGGCTCGGTGCCGACCGGGGCGGTGACGAAGTCGGTGATCGCGACGTCACGCACCCTGGTGAACCGGTCGACGCCGAGGCAGCACGATTCGCTGACCAGGCCCATCGGGCGGCCCTCGAAGACGACGACGGCGACCCCGTGCGCACGCTTGTGGATCAGCGCGGTCGCATCCGACACCGAATCGTCGGGTGCCAGGACCACGGGGGTGTCGAGCACGAGGTCACGGCTCTTGACGAAATCCAGCGTCTGTTGGACGGCGGTGATCGGGAGATCCTGCGGCAGGATGACCAGGCCGCCACGGCGCGCGACCGTCTCGGCCATCCTGCGCCCGGCCACCGCGGTCATGTTGGCCACCACGACGGGGATCGTGGTGCCCGAGCCGTCGTTGGTGGACAGGTCGACGTCGAAGCGGGACTCGACCTCCGACCGGCCCGGCATGACGAAGACGTCGTTGTAGGTCAGGTCGTAGCCGGGCCCATGCCCGTCCAGGAATCTCATCGTCGTCGCCGTGCCCCCTCGTGTCCTCCAGTAGTACCCCGCCTAGGCGGGCACTTCGCTGCGGTCGCCGCTCCAGAGCGTGTGGAACCGCTTGTCCGGGTCGTCGTCGATCCGGCCGTAGGTGTGGGCGCCGAAGAAGTCCCGCAAGCCCTGGGTCAGCGCCGCGGGCAGCCGCTCGGTGCGCAGGGCGTCGTAGTAGGACAGCGCGGAGGAGAAACCGGGGATCGGGATGCCCAGCTGCGTGGCGGTCACCACGACGCGACGCCAGCCGTCGATCGCGGCCTCGATCGCGCTGCGGAAGTAGGGCGCGACGATCAGCGTCGGCAGGTCGGGATCTTCGTCGAACGCGTCTTTGATGCGGTTGAGGAACTTCGCCCGGATGATGCAGCCGCCGCGCCAGATGGTGGCCAGGTCGCCCGGCGTGATGTCCCAGTCATATTCGGCGCTGCCGGCCTGAATTTGGTTGAAGCCCTGCGCATAAGCGATGATCTTCGACGCGTACAGGGCCTGACGGACATCCTCGACGAATTGCTGCGCATCTCCCGGCTCGGCTCCCAGCTCGCCCGAGGCCAGCCCGGTGGTGGCCTTGCGTTGCGTCACCGAACCCGACAGCGCGCGGGCGAACACCGCCTCGGCGATGCCGGTCACCGGCACGCCGAGATCCAGAGCCGACTTCACCGTCCAGCGGCCGGTGCCCTTCTGCTCGGCCTCGTCCAGGATGACGTCGACGAGCGGCTTGCCCGTCTTGGCGTCCTTCTGCCGCAACACCTCCGCGGTGATCTCGATGAGGAAGCTGTCCAGGTCGCCCTTGTTCCATTCGGCGAACACGTCCGCGATCTCGGGCGCGGTCTTGCCCAGGCCGTCGCGCAGCAACTGGTAGGCCTCGCCGATCAGCTGCATGTCGGAGTACTCGATGCCGTTGTGCACCATCTTGACGAAGTGCCCGGCGCCGTCCGGGCCGATGTGGGTGCAGCACGGGACGCCGTCGACGTGCGCGGAGATCTCCTCGAGCAGCGGACCGAGCGACTTGTACGACTCGGCGGGGCCACCGGGCATGATCGACGGGCCGTTGAGCGCGCCCTCCTCTCCGCCGGAGATGCCGGCGCCGACGAAGTGCAGGCCCCGGTCGCGCATCGCCTTCTCGCGGCGAATGGTGTCGGTGTAGAGGGCGTTGCCGCCGTCGATGATGATGTCGCCCTCTTCCATGGCGTCGGCGAGCTCGTTGATGACGGCGTCGGTTGGGTCACCGGCCTTGACCATGATTAGCACCCGCCGCGGCTTCTCCAGGGCGTCCAGAAACTCCGCGATGGTCTCCGACCGCACGAACTTGCCCTCGTCACCGTGCTCTTTGAGCAGCGCGTCGGTCTTGGCGACCGACCGGTTGTGCAGCGCCACGGTGTAGCCGTGCCGGGCGAAATTGCGAGCGATGTTCGAACCCATCACCGCCAGGCCGGTAACGCCGATTTGCGCGGTCGCGGTCTTGGAACCGGTCGGGGTATCCGACGAACCCATGTCTTCGCCTCTCGAGTCGGAGAACCTTGCCCAAAAGCTTTCCGTCACACTGTGGCACAGCGGACATGCGCCCGCCCGGGGTGATGGCTCCCGCGTCGCCTCAGAGGTTGAACAGGCGCCGCAATTCCGTGAGCCACGGGACCGCCAACGCGACGGTGGGCACCACGAACACGGCCACCGCCGCGAGGTAGGCGGCCGCCGACAGCGCCAGGCTGTTGCCGTCCCCGCACAGCCGGCGCACGCGGACCACCGTGCTGGTGCCGCCCGCGGCCAATGCGCCCGACGGCGCCCGCCCGGACGCGCAGGCAACCAGGGCGCGCGCCAGGGGAGCGCGGCCGGCCGCGCGCACGGCGGCGTCGTCGGCGAGCAGCTCGACGAGCAGTTGAACCGCGCCGAGAGCGTTCGCGCTGCGCACCAGCCGCGGGAACGCGGCGTGCACCGCGGTGAAGGCCTCGAGAACCAGGTCGTGCCGGGCTCGCAGGTGGGCCCGCTCGTGGGTGAGGATCGCCGCGACTTCCGCATCGGCGAGCGTGCTCAGCGCCCCCTCGCTGACCACTACCCGACTGCGCACGCCGGGCAAGCAATAGGCAAGCGGCTGCGCAACATCCAAGACGCGAAGGTCGCGCGTGTGGGCACAGGGCTGGGGAAGCGCGGCGTCGTGGCCGACTCCGACCAGATCGACCACCATGCGGTGATGGGCCCGCCGTCGCCGGTTGGCGATGGCCACCCGGATCACGGCGACCATCAGTCGCGCGCCGACCAGCACCGTCAGCGCGAAAACGCCGATGTATGCCGCCCACAGCGGCCAGCCGAGCCGGCCGGCGTCGCCCACGATGCTGGCGGTGGGCCGGCCGTCGGGACCTGGCATGAGCAGCCGAGTGGCGATCGCGATCCCGGCGCTGAACGCGGAGAGGACCGCTGCCAGCGCGATGGCCTGCCACAACACCATTGCCGCCCGGGGAGCGCGCAGCGGCCAGCTCGCGCGTGCCAGCAAGGCCGGTACCGGACCGACCAGCAGCACCGCGAGGATGGTGAAGGCCAGCGCGGACACGCTGTCAGTCTCCCTCAGTCCTCCGTCAACGCGCCAGCGGATGACGCGTCATTGCGTTGATTGGCTTCCAGCTCGGCGAGCGCTCGCCGCAGCGCGTCCGCCTCGTCGGCGCCCACCCGCTCGACGAAGTGCACCAGAGCGGCCTGCCGACCTCCGGAATCCTCGGCCTGGGCCAGCGCGTCGACCATGAGCCCCGCGACGAGCTCGTCGCGGCCGTGCACGGGTGCGTATCGGTGCGCGCGGTCGTCGCGGATCTGGGAAACCAGGTTCTTCTTCGCCAGCCGTTGCAGCACGGTCATGATCGTCGTGTAGGCAAGATCGCGTCGCGCGGACAACGCATCGTGGACCTGGCGGACCGTTTGCGGTTCCGGCGTGGACCACAAGTGGTCCATCACCGCGCGTTCCAGATCTCCGAGCCGGGTCAGTTTCGCCATAGTGCGTTCTCTCCTGAGCGTCGAGGCACATCTTACTCCGGATTACTACCGACGGTCGTACCGAAGCTTCCGGGGGCGCCCCGGAATTGATGCTTGCGAAATTAGGGCAGCCTTGCCTATGCTAACCCCGTCGAGCGAACGACGACCGCGGCGAGTCCTGAGGGCTGCAGTGACCCCGGGTCGACTCGATCGGCGAGCCCCGTGCCCCAGTGGCACGGGGCTCAGCCGTTCTCGGGTGGTCATGGTGTAAACACAGAACGTGCCTGACCCTCGGGAAGCGACCCTGCCGCCGGATTTCACCGCGCCTTTCGATCAGGAGATCGGGCTGCAATTCACCGAACTCAGCCCCGACGGCGCCCGGGCCCAGCTCGAGGTCACCCCCAAACTGCTGCAGCCGATGGGCCTGGTGCACGGCGGCGTGTACTGCTCGATCATCGAAAGCATGGCCAGCGTGGCCGCCTACACCTGGCTCGCCACCCGCGGCGGCGGGAACGTCGTAGGCGTCAACAACAACACCGACTTTCTGCGCTCCATCGGCTCGGGCATGGTGTACGGCGCCGCGGAACCGATCCACCGCGGCCGGCGCCAGCAGTTGTGGCTGGTCACCATCACCGACGCCGACGACCGGGTGGTCGCCCGCGGCCAGGTTCGGCTGCAGAACCTGGAGGCCTAGCCCGCCCGCCGCCAAGCGTGGCCGGGCGCGTCCCGCCTCGGGCGCCGTGGCAGGATCGGAGAACGTGCTCCTTACGCCGCACGAACAAGAGCGATTGCTGTTGTCCTACGCCGCCGAACTGGCACGCCGCCGCCGTGCCCGGGGCTTGCGGCTGAACCACCCGGAGGCGGTTGCCATCATCACCGACCACATTCTGGAGGGCGCGCGCGACGGCCGCACCGTCGCCGACCTGATGGCCAGCGGCTGCGACGTGCTCAGCCGCGACGATGTGATGGAGGGGGTGCCGGAAATGCTGGCCGACGTACAGGTGGAGGCGACGTTCCCGGACGGCACCAAACTTGTCACCGTCCACCACCCGATCGCATGATTCCCGGCGAAATCCTTTTCGGCAGCGGCGATATCGAGATAAACGCGGACGCGGAGCGGATCGAGATGCAGATCATCAACACCGGGGACCGTCCGGTACAGGTCGGCAGCCACGTCCACCTGCCCCAGGCCAACTCGGCGCTGTCGTTCGACCGCGCCGCCGCCCACGGCTGCCGGTTGGACATCCCGGCCGCCACCGCAGTCCGCTTCGAACCCGGTGTGCCGCAACGGGTCCGACTGGTGCCGCTGCGCGGAAGCCGTGAGGTGCATGGCCTGACCCTGACGCCGCCCGGACGGCTCGACGACTGATGGCGGGCCTGTCGAGGGAGAGCTACGCCCAGCTTTTCGGCCCCACCACGGGCGACCGGATCCGGCTGGCGGACACCGATCTCTTCGTGGAGATCACCGAAGACCGCAGCGGGGGACCGGGACTGGCCGGTGACGAGGCAGTGTTCGGCGGCGGCAAGGTGCTGCGCGAGTCGATGGGCCAGGGACGCGCGACGCGCGCCGAGGGCGCGCCCGACACCGTGATCACCGGGGCGGTCATCATCGACCACTGGGGAATCGTCAAGGCCGACATCGGCATTCGCGACGGCCGTATCTCCGCGATCGGTAAGGCGGGTAACCCCGACACCATGACGGGCGTGCACCCGGACCTGGTGGTCGGGCCGTCCACCGAAGTCATCGCCGGCAACGGCCGGATCGTCACCGCGGGCGCCGTCGACTGCCACGTCCACCTGATTTGCCCCCAGCTCATGGCAGAGGCGCTCGGCTCCGGGATCACGACGATCATCGGCGGCGGCACCGGGCCGGCCGAGGGCACCAAAGCCACCACCGTGACCCCGGGCGCATGGCACCTGGAGAGGATGCTCGAGGCGCTCGACGGCTGGCCGGTGAACTTCGCGCTGCTGGGTAAGGGAAACACCGTCAGCGCCGAGGGATTGTGGGAGCAATTGCACGGCGGGGCTTCGGGTTTCAAGCTGCACGAGGACTGGGGGTCGACCCCGGCAGCCATCGACGCCTGCCTCACCGTCGCCGATGCCGCCGGCGTCCAGGTGGCGCTGCACACCGACACCCTCAATGAGATGGGATTCGTCGAAGACACCCTGGCCGCGATCGCCGGGCGGTCGATCCACACGTATCACACCGAGGGCGCCGGGGGCGGCCATGCCCCCGACATCATCACCGTCGCAGGCAAACCCAACGTTCTGCCCAGCTCCACCAACCCCACTCGCCCCCACACGCGCAACACCCTCGACGAGCATTTGGACATGTTGATGGTCTGCCACCACCTCAATCCCCAAGTGCCGGAAGACTTGGCCTTCGCCGAGAGCCGGATCAGGCCGTCGACCATGGCGGCGGAAGACCTGCTGCATGACATCGGCGCGATCTCGATGATCGGCAGCGACTCGCAGGCGATGGGCAGGATCGGGGAAGTGGTGCTGCGCACCTGGCAGACCGCGCACGTGATGAAACGGCGACGGGGCGCGCTGCCCGGCGACGGTGCCGCCGACAACATGCGGGCGCGGCGCTACGTGGCGAAATACACCATTTGCCCCGCCGTCGCACACGGGCTGGACCACGAGGTCGGATCCGTGGAAGTGGGCAAGCTGGCGGACCTGGTGTTGTGGGAGCCCGCGTTCTTCGGCGTCCGCCCGCACGCGGTGCTCAAGGGCGGCATGATCGCGTGGGCGGCGATGGGGGACGCCAACGCGTCGATCCCGACGCCGCAACCGGTGCTGCCCCGTCCGATGTTCGGGGCCGCCCCGGCCGCGGCGGCCGCCACCTCGGTGCATTTCGTTGCGCCGCAGGCGATCGAGGCGGGCCTCACCGAGCGGATCGCGGTCAATCGGCGCCTTGTCCCCGTGCGCAATACCACCGGGCTCGGCAAGGCGGCCCTGCCGCTCAACGACGCGCTGCCCGACATCGAAGTGGACCCGGACACGTTCACCGTGCGGATCGACGGCGAGGTCTGGCAGGAGGACCCGGCAACCGAATTGCCCATGGCGCAACGCTATTTCCTGTTCTGAGGCACATGTCCGCACTGGCAACACTGCTCGCCCTGGCCGATTCCCGACTGCCGGCCGGGGGCCACGTGCACTCCGGTGGTGTGGAGGAGGCGGTCACCAGCGGCCTGGTGACCGGCCTGGACACGCTGGAAGCCTTCCTGTGCCGCCGGATTCGCAGCTCCGGCTTGGTCAGCGCGTCGATCGCGGCGGCGGTCCAGCGCGGCGACCTCACCCCCGACGCGGCCGATCGTGAGACCGATGCCCGCACGCCCGCCCCGGCCGCCCGCGAGGCGTCGCGCAGCCAGGGCCGCGGGCTGGCGCGGCTGGCGCGACGGGTCTGGCCGGACGCCGACTGGGCGGAAATCGGCGCACGGCCGCACCTCGCCGTCACGGCGGGGCGGGTCGGCGCCATCAGTGGACTGAACCACGAGCACACCGCCTTGACGATCGTCTACACCACCATGACCGGCTCCGCGACCGCCGCCCAGCGGCTTCTCGCTTTGGACCCGGCCGACGTCGCGGCGTGCACGTTTCGGCTGGCGGACCTGTGCGAGCGCACCGCCGCCGAGGCGGCCATCGGGCTGGCCGACCTGTCCGACCCGTTGCTCGACACGCTCGCGCAGCGCCATGCCGCCCGGGAACGCCCGCTCTTCGTCTCCTGATTGTGCTGCGGCGCAACTACTTCCGCGCCGGAATCGCGTCGGCGTACGGCGCGTCGCTCTTGGCGTGCGCCCGCGTGAACACGAGGTACAGGATTCCCAGACCGACGATGGCCACCGACATCAGCAGGATGATGTAGTCGTCGTACCACGGCTGGTGCGAGTCCCGCGGCCAGGAAAGGTTCACGATTGCCGCGACGCCGTAGGTCAGCGCGCCGATGTTGACGGGCACTCCCCACCGGCCCAGCCGGTACTTGCCGTTGGGCGCCCAACCTTTGATCCTCGCGCGCAGGGCGGCCAGCACCACCATCTGGAAGGCGATGTAGACGCCCACCGAACCGAAGCTGACCAGCTTGGTGAGCGCGTCGCGGGAGATCAGCGACCCGACGATCAGCACCGCCGGGATGATGACCGCGATGAGCAAGGAATAGGGCGGCACGTGTCGCTTGTGATCGAACCGCGCCAGCAGCTTTGAGCCGACGATCATGTCGTCGCGGCCGTAGGAGTAGATGAGCCGGCTGGCGGCGGCCTGCAGGCTCAGCGCGCACGACACGAACGAGATCAGCACGATGCAGAGGACGATCTTCGCCCCGATGCCGCCGAACGCGGTTTTCAGGATCGTGTCGATCGGATCGGGGTCCTTGCCGCTGATCACCGCGCCGAAGTCGGTGACCGACAGGATCAGGCTCAGGCACACGAAGGTGGCCGCCGAGCCGCCGACGTAGATGGTGCGGCGCATGGCCTTTGGAATTTGTATGCCGGGGTTACGGACCTCCTCGGCGACGTCGCCGCAGGCCTCGAAACCGAAGAATTGGTAGAGCGCGATCAGGCTGGCGGCCAGGAAGGCGTAGGTGTAGCTGTGGTGGCCTTGCGCGCCGAAGCCGTGGAACAGCACGCCAAGATTGTGATGGCGCTGGGTGCACAGCAGCCAGACGCCGACCACGATGGCGCCGATCAACTCGGCGCTGAAGCCGAAGATGGCGAAGTAGCCCAGAATCTTGGTGCCGGTGAGGTTGATGACAGTGGCCAGGGCCAGCATGACGAGCGCGCACAGGACCGTGGCGTGCGGAGAAGGCTTGAAGCCGAAGACGTCTGCGACGTACGGGCCCGCGCCATAGGCGGCGTCCGCCAGGAGCGCCAACAGTGTGAACATGTAGACCCATCCGGTCATCCATGCCCATTTGCGTCCCCACAGCCGGCGCGCCCAGGGATAGACGCCGCCGGCCACCGGGAACTGGGCCACCACTTCGCTGAAGACCAACGCCACCAACATCTGTCCGGCGCCGGCGATCAGCAGGCTCCAGATCATCGGTGGGCCGGCGGTGGACAGCGCGAATGCGAACACCGTGTAGATGCCGACCACCGGTGACAGGTAGGTGAACCCCAGCGAGAAGTTCGCCCATGGGCTCATGTCCCGCTTGAAGTCCGACTGGAAGCCCAAAGCCTTGAGCTGGGCCTGGTCCTCGTCGTCGGGCGTTATCCCCGCCGAGGTGGGCGTTTCTAAATCGTCTTGGGCCGCAATCGGTTTCGAGTCGACGGCCAAATCGCCTTCCCAACCCGCCGGGGACCGTTTGGCCGGCTTTGTGAAGAACATCTGCACTGATTCCAATCGTCGTCGAGAAAGAGGTGTGCGTGTGAAGTCCCGCACCGAGTCACGGGGTTGGCTACTTTTGCGTTGCCTCCTTGATCAATGTCGCGGCCGTGCGCTTGAGGACGTCGCGTTGTCGGGTTACGTCGGCCATCGCCTTCCGCAGCGCGATGAGCTCTTCGCGTTCGCCGGCGGCGCCGTCGTCCTCGGCGGCTGCGTTCGGCGCGACCCAGCGGCCCGCGGGGTCGTCGTGCATTCCGGTCTCGCCGGCCAGCGCGGGAATCACCTTGTGCCGCGCGCCCGCTCGGAGACGGCCCTGCTCGCCGCGCGGCGCGTTGACGACGCTGGCCACCGGTCCTATCGGGGGCATTCCACCGTAGAAACCCGGTGCGACGGTGCCGGCCTGCGGCAGACCGTCCAGCCCGGCGCTGGGCAAGGCGGCTGCGGCGAGCCGGATCGCGGGCGATGTGCCCCACGACTGCGGGACCGACAGCTTGCCGACCGACACCGACTCACCCAGGCCGGCCGACACCCCGGCCGAAGCGCCCGAGCCGGGCGAATTCACCAGGGCAGAACCGGATCCGGAGACCTGAGACGCGGCACTCGCCGGCGCGGAGAGCGAGTTCACCAACGGATTCCAGGCCGCGGCCACCGGCGGCGCGAGCGTCAACAGGGCTCCGGAAGCGTCGAAGTTCAGACCCTCGGAGAGGATCTGGTAGCCGATGGTGTTTTCGCTGAAGTTGTTGAAAAGGTCCACCAGCGAACCCGATCCGGCGGACGGGGCCGATGCGCCCGGCGACGTCGGGGCGCCCGTCGACGAAGATTGCAGCAGGTTGGGAATGTTCGACAGCGTTGACGTGGTGTTGGAGCCGCCGGTGGCGGCGGCCTTCATGACCGTGGAGTTTTGGTCGGTCGTGCCGTCCGGGTTGGTGGTCTGCTGCGGTGCCGCGAACGGCGTCAGCCGGGTGGCCGCCGCCGAGGCGCCGGCGTAGCCGTACATCGCCGCGGCGTCCTGGGCCCACATCTCGGAGTACTGCGCCTCGGTAGCCGCGATCGCCGGGGTGTTCTGCCCCAACAGGTTGGTCGACACCAGCGACGCCAACAGCGCTCGGTTGACCTCGATCTGCGGCGGCGGCACGGTCGCCGCGAACGCCGCCTCGTAAGCCGCCACCGCCGCACCAAGCTGGCTGGCCGTCTGCTGGGCCTGCGCGGCCGTGGTGTTCATCCACGACACATAGGGCGCCACCGCGGCCGCCATCGCGGCCGACGACGGGCCCACCCACGGCCCGCTTGTCAGCTGCGCCGCCACGGCGCGATACGAGGTCGCCGCCGAACTCAGCTCGGAAGCCAGCTTTTCCCAGGCCGTCGCGGCCGTGACCAATGGCGCCGATCCCGCGCCCGCGTACATCCGGGCGGAATTGACCTCGGGAGGCAAGGCTGCAAAATCCAGTGTCACAGCATCGCCTCCTTGATCAGGCGGGCTGCCGCGTCGCGTTCGGTCGCCACCTCGGCGATCTCCTTGCGCAGCTTGTCGAGCTCTTCGCGTTCGCGCTCGCTCAGTGCGCTGGCGACATGCTTGCGCGTCCGCTGCGGCGTCGCGGGCATGACCGCCGCGCGCTCGTCGGCGCCTGCCTCCCCGGGGGTTGCCGGGACGACTTTTTGGCCGGCGCCGGCGCGTGCGCGCGACTGCTCGCCCCTGGGCGCGTTGACCAAGCTGCCCACCGGCGGGATACCGCCGAAGAAGCCGCCGGGCGCCGAGACCTCGGCCTGCGGCGCGCCGCCCAGCCCGGCCGTGGACAGCGGCGACGCGCTACTCGCGAGCCGGATGGCGGGGGAGTCGGCCCACGTTTGCGGTACCGACAACTTGCCGACGGTGGCGGATTCGCCCAGACCCGCCGAAACCCCGGCATTGCCAAGGGAGCCCGCGGCCGGCGAATTCGCCAGGGTGCCCATGCCGGCGTCCGCCGGCGACACGTCGGCCGCCGCGGCCGCCGTCGAGGGCAGCGCCAGCCCGTAGAGGCCGCCCATCAGCGGCGTGATGCCGGAAGCCGTGAACAAGGGCCCACTGATGACCAGGGCCCAGTTCCCGATGTTCTGGGTCAATTCGTTGAGACCGGTCGGTCCGCTGCTGGGGCTGAACAGGCTGCCCAGGTGCGGATCGAGGTTCGATGGGCTGACAATCGAGCCCGCCGAGATGTTCTGCAGCATGTTGGGGACGGCGTTGAGTGCCGACTGCGTGCTGGACCCGGTCGCCGATTGCCCGGCCTGGCTGACCGAAGCGGCCTGCATCGTCGTGCCGTCCGGGTTGGTGGTCTGCTGCGGTGCGGCGAACGGCGTCAGCCGGGTGGCCGCCGCCGAGGCGCCGGCGTAGCCGTACATCGCCGCGGCGTCCTGGGCCCACATCTCGGAGTACTGCGCCTCGGTGGCCGCAATCGCCGGGGTGTTCTGCCCCAACAGGTTGGTGGCCACCAGCGACGCCAACAACGCCCGGTTGACCTCGATCTGCGGCGGCGGCACGGTAGCCGCGAACGCCGCCTCGTAAGCCGCCACCGCCGCTCCCAGCTGGCTGGCCGTCTGCTGGGCCTGCGCGGCCGTGCTGTTCATCCACGACACATAGGGCGCCGCAGCGGCCGCCATCGACCCCGACGACGGGCCCACCCACGGCCCACCCGTCAGCTCCGACACGATCGCCCGATAGGCCGCCGCCGCCGAGCCCAATTCGGCCGCCAGCGCGTCCCACGCCGCGGCCGCCGACACCAGGGGCCCAACCCCCGCGCCCGCATACATCCGCCCGGAGTTGACCTCGGGCGGTAACGCCGCAAAATCCACTACAAAACCCCCGTAACCAGCCGACCAGGCGCCAGCTCAAACGCCGCGGGCCCGGACGGGGCGCTGGCTTGGCGATCCGGTTTCGTGCGCCATGGCTTGCGCACGAGTGGCGCGACGCCGAGTTGTTCGCGTCGCCGCACCGCGGCGCCGAGAGACGCTCCGCCGTCTCGTCGCCGTACAACTACCTAATATTCTTAGTTGCACCTGTAACAACCATGGTTAACTCCTGGGAATTTGCTGAAAGTCGATTTTCAGCCGCCGAAATAGTTGTCCGAGGCCCGGTGCCGCATGGGGCCCGGCCGGGCCGGGCGCCCCGGGCGACGGTGAGCATCCGCGCCTCCGGACGGGGGAGTGCGGGACCGGCCGGGGCGCAACCTCGTGGCGAGAGCCCCTTATCCATATTGACTTTGGTGCGAGGCGTCGCCCGATTGTCCCGGCGCGATGTAGTGGCATCGCCAATGCCGCAGCCTCCCCGCCGGTCCGAGGAGGACGGACCGCGCATAGGGATTCGGCGCGCGGCGGCCCAAACGGCAGCAGACAGCAGTATTTGCTACGTGACCAACTAGCAATGACCAACTGTTGGCCTCGGTGTCGTTACCCGGCGGTTTGACCGGGACTAATCTCCTAAGCGCGGGCGCTGGGTGGAGACCGCAAGTAGACAGCCCGACAGGCGGATTTCATAACCCACCTCGTCAGTCGGCGAACGGGCCCCAGGCGTGCCGCTTGAGCGCGGCCGGCTTCTTGCCGAGCTTGCCCGCCCGCACCATGACCGCCAGGCTGTCCAGGATGACGCGGCTGCTCATCAGCGCGGTCTGTTCC
Organism: Mycobacterium sp. E2238; assembly: GCF_001672665.1. Classification (NCBI taxonomy): domain Bacteria; kingdom Bacillati; phylum Actinomycetota; class Actinomycetes; order Mycobacteriales; family Mycobacteriaceae; genus Mycobacterium; species Mycobacterium sp. E2238. Next base: position 59,504 of record NZ_LZKF01000246.1, read on the forward strand.
GCCCAGTCATACGGCGGTGAGCACTCCACCACCTCGATGCCGTTCAGTCCGGGTTCGGAGATCATCCGGATCAGGTTGAGCGCCTCGCGCGGTAGCAGGCCGCCGGGCTCGGGCCAGCCGGTGCCGGGCACGAATCCCGCGTCGATGACATCGATGTCGAACGACAGGTACACCGCCTTGGCGTCCTTCCACGCCGTCTCCAGCGCGATCTCGGCGACCTTTTCGATCCCGACGCGTTCGACGTCACCGACGGTGATGACGGTGCTGCCGCGCTGGCGGCCCACCTGGACGCCGGCGCGCGGAGCCTGCCATCCGCCGATGCCGATCTGCACCAGGTTGGTGGCCGGGGCGTTCTTGATGTTGGTGGCGTGGAACCACGGGGTGGTGTGCATCCGCTCGTCGAGGTCGGTTTCCTGGGTGTCGACGTGGCGGTCGAAGTGGATGATCCCGACGTTGCCGTCCAGGTAGGGGGCCAGACCCCGCACGGTCGGGAAGCCGATCGAGTGGTCGCCGCCGAGCACCACCGGGAACACGCCCTTGGAGACCACGTGGGCCATCGCCTGGCTGATCTGGTCGAACGACTTCTCGATGTTGGCGGGGATCGTGACCACGTCGCCGATGTCGACGATGTTGAGCTGTTCCCGTAGGTCGACTCCCAGCTCGTAGCAATAGGTGCCGAACAGGTTGGTGGAGCGGCGAATGCCCATTGGCCCGAACCGGGTGCCCGGGCGGTAGGTCGTCCCGGCGTCCAGCGGCGCTCCGAAGACGGCCACCTCGGCGTCGGCGACGTCGTTCACATCCTCCAGGAACGGGGCCTTGAGGAACGTCCCGCGTTCCCCGGCGAAGTGGGGGAGCTCGCCGCGGGCGAATGTCGACAGCGTGCGGTCGTTGATGGTGGGGGCGGCTTCAAGCCCGTGGCTGAGGCAGCGGTCGATCTCTTCGCGGTGACGGCGCGTGGACAGCTCCGCTTCGGCTTGCTGCGCCCACGCACCCTCACGGTTGGGAATGTCGGCCTGGCCGGCGAACGGGTTGAACATCGAAAATCCTCTCGTCGAGTTTCAATTCACGGCGGAGGATGCCCCGACGACCGAAACTAAACGGAGGAGAAGTTCGCAGACCGTTTTCGGTTGACCGGCACGCCAGGCATCCCGCGGTCACCGTCTTGTCGCTCTCCGGGTACGGCGAACTCGTCCGGGCGGCCGTTTCGGCCGCCGCCATACAACGTACCTGTTCGACCTTCGTCTACAACTTTGACGTACCCGGCAGACAGCTGTGACTTTCCTGGCAACGACTGGGCGGTCGCAGGACCACTCGCACGACTTGGCCATGATGTGGTCGATACGCTGCCTACCAACGCGCCCGCGCGCCAACCGCTTCCATCAGTCCGCTGAAAGACACGAGATGCCAACACATTCACACGGCCACCCGCATCCACCCCTCGAGCGGCCGCGACGGGTCCGGCAACCGGGGGAGCCGCTGCGCGTCGGCGTCGGCGGCCCGGTCGGGTCCGGCAAGACCGCGCTGGTCGCCGCGCTGTGCCGGCAGCTCCGCGACGAGCTGTCGCTGGCGGTGCTGACCAACGACATCTACACCACCGAGGACGCCGACTTCCTGCGCAGGCACGCGGTGTTGTCGGACGACCGGATCGCCGCGGTGCAAACCGGCGGCTGCCCGCACACCGCGATCCGCGACGACATCACCGCCAACCTCGATGCGATCGACGACCTGATCGCCGCGCACGAGCCGCTGGACCTGATCCTGGTCGAATCCGGAGGCGACAACCTGACCGCCACCTTCTCCTCGGGCTTGGTCGACGTGCAGATCTTCGTCGTCGACGTGGCCGGTGGCGACAAGGTGCCCCGCAAGGGTGGGCCCGGGGTCACCTACTCGGATCTGTTGGTAGTCAACAAGACTGACCTGGCACCACTGGTCGGGGCGGACCTGCAGGTGATGGCCGACGACGCCGCCGCGGTCCGCGATGGCCGGCCCACCGTCCTGCAGTCGCTCACCGACGACCCGGCGGCGACGCAGGTGCTGGCGTGGGTCCGCACGCAATTGCGCGAGGCGGCCAACGTGTGATGCGATCCCGGGTCCTGGTGGTCGCGTATGCGAACCGGCTGCCACGCATCGAATGTGGCGGGGGTGTGGCGGCCCGCCGCACCTCGCCCGACACGGTCCATCTGGTGTCGGCGGCGGCCACGCCGCTGGGCGGCGACAGCATCGACCTTCGCGTCATCGTCGAACGCGGCGCCCGGCTCAGGCTCCGCAGCGCCGCCGCCACGGTCGCGTTGCCCGGCGCGAATGTCCCGACTTCCCACGCCCATTGGGAGATACAGGCGACCGGCAGCCTCGATATCGACCTGGAGCCGACCGTGGTCGCCGCCGACGCCCGCCATGTGTCCAGCGCCGCCTTCTCCTTGCACGACGGGGCCCAGGTGCGCTTCCGCGAGCGCGTGCAGGTCGGCAGATGCGAAGAGCACCAGGGGTTTTGGTCCGGGTCGTTACACGCCGACTGCGATGACCGCCCCCTGCTACGCCACCGGGTGGAGCTGGGCGCCGGATCGTCGGGCGACGACATCATTTCGGCGCCGCGCGCCTCGATTCACGAATTGCGTTACCCCGAAACGGCTTTCCCGAACACCGCGATCGATTCCGGCTCGACGGTGCTGATGTTGGCCGGCGGCGGACTACTCAGCACGTGGCAAGCCGACCGGCTGGCCGGTTAGCTCGCCCGCCTGGCGGTCGCTGGGCGCTTGGTCTCCGCGGCGAGCACCGCCAGCTGTTCGAGGCGGGTGCGGGCGAACGCCTGCTGCTCGGTGATGGTCAGCTGGCCGCGCCGCGTGCTCAGGAAGGTCACCGTCCACGACAGCAACGTGCTGACCTTGGTCTTGAACCCGACCAAATAGACCAGGTGCAGCACCAGCCACATCAGCCAGGCGATGAAGCCGCTGAACTCCAGCGGACCGACCTTGGCCACCGCGGAAAACCGCGAAACGGTGGCCATCGAGCCCTTGTCGAAGTACTGGAACGGCTCGCGCTCCGCCGGATCGGCGCCGCCCAGTTCGGCTTTGATCGTGCCGGCGACATACTTGGCGCCCTGGATCGCGCCCTGCGCCACGCCCGGAACGCCTTCGACGGCGGCCATGTCGCCGATCACGAACACGTTCGGGTGCCCCGGGACGGACAGGTCGGGCAGCACCTTGACCCGCCCGGCGCGGTCGAGTTCCACCGACGACTGTTCGGCGAGGTCTTGGCCCAGGCCGCTGGCCTGCACGCCCGCCGACCACACCTTGCAGGCGGACTCGATGCGCCGGATGGTGCCGTCGGAGTCCTTGACCGTGATGCCGTTGCGGTCGACGTCGGTGACCATCGCCCCCAACTGGATCTCCACACCCATCTTCTCCAGCCGGGCGCGCGCCCGCGCGCCCAATTTGTCGCCGAACGGCGGCAACACGGCGGGGGCCGCGTCGAGCAGGATCACTCGCGCCTTGGTGGAGTCAATGCCACGGAACGAGCCCTTCAGCGTGTGGGCCGCCAATTCCGCGATCTGCCCGGCCATTTCGACACCGGTGGGTCCGGCGCCGATGACGGTGAACGTCAGCAGCTTGGCGCGTCGTTCGGGGTCACGCGACCGCTCGGCCTGTTCGAACGCGCTCAGGATCCGTCCGCGCACCTCCAGTGCGTCGTCGATCGACTTCATGCCGGGGGCGAACTCGGCGAAGTGGTCGTTACCGAAATACGACTGTCCGGCGCCGGCGGCGATAATCAGGCTGTCGTAAGGGGTTTCGTAGGTGTGGCCGAGCAAATCGGATACCACGTATTTGCCGGCCAGGTCGATATGCGTGACGTCACCCAACAGCACCTGGACGTTGCGCTGCCTGCGCAGGACGACGCGGGTGGGCGGGGCGATGTCGCCTTCGGACACGATGCCCGTCGCCACCTGGTACAGCAACGGCTGGAACAGGTGGTGGGTGGTGCGCGCGATCAGCTTGATGTCGACGTCGGCGTGCTTGAGCTTCTTTGCCGCATTGAGCCCGCCGAATCCCGAACCGATGATGACCACCTGGTGGCGACGTTCGGTTCCAGCTGTGGTTTCTGGTGGGGGGCTCATGTTTCCGCTGCTCCTGACGGGGGCTTTTGGACACGCGACTGCAGTTAGCCACAACGCTAGTCAGGCGGGTACCCGGAAACCTAGTTGATACCCATGTGTTGTTTGCAACACTAAAGGTGTCCGCGGGCGAAATCCCTGGTGAGCGTCCAGCGGTGTGGCGCAGTTATCAGGGTTGTCAGCTATCGGCGCGCGGGCGGCGTCACTGGCTGGAGCCCTCACCCGCACAGTGGTCGTGGCCCGCTTGGATCGTGCCGCCGGGGGCACGCTCGAGCGCCTGCGCTTCGGCTTCTTCGCGGGTCGGACCCCAGCCGCCGAAGTATCGGGATTTGGCCGCATTCAAAACGAGCGCCACGCACCCGCCCTGCCCGCTGGCCAGCAGTCGGCAGTCGCTGATGCTCTTGCGGCAGGTCTCCATCACCGCCTTCTCGGCCGCGCCCTGGCTGGCCGCTCCGTCGGCGATGTTGATGCGGCCGGTGGAGTCCGAGATCGCCATGGCGATCCAGTTGTTGTCGGCATGCGCGATCGGGGGCGCGGCGAACGCCACGCCGGCCGCGACCGCCGCCAGGGCTCTTTTCTTCATGGCCGTCCCGGCCCCTTACCTCTGCGCTGCGCCGTTGTGGCGCAGGTCGACGCTGCTACATCGAAGTATTACCGCGGCGGCACCAATCCGCGACCCCAAAGTGGCGGCGTCGGCGGCTAGAGGCCGACGACCGGGCGCAGCGCCTCGCCGACGGCGCTGATCACGCCGGGGGTGTAGAAGGGCAGATTGATGATCACGCCGTCGATGCCCGCGTCCACCACTTTGGTCTTGATCTGGTCGGCGACCGAATCGGGACCGCCGACCACCATGCGCTGCTGCATTTCGGCCGGAATCTGATCGGGTTTCGCGTTCTCGTCGACCAGCACCGTGGTCAGCGTGCTGGTTTCCAACGTCGCGGGGTCCCGGCCGATGTCCTCGCAGCGCCGCCGCACGACGTCCAATTTCCCTGGCAGCTCGTCGAATCCGGCGATCACATTGAGATGATCGAAATGGCGCGCCGCCAGCGGGATCGTCTTCTTCTCACCGCTGCCGCCGATCATCAGCGGAATGTGGTCACGGAAGCGCGGATTCGCGAGCGCCTCGCGCACCTGGTACCACTTGCCGGAGAAGGTAGGCCGCTCGCCCTTGATCATCGGCAGGATGATCTGCAGCGCCTCCTCGAGCCGGTTGAACCTGTCCGTGAAGGTGCCGAATTCGAAACCCAGCTGGTCGTGTTCGAGTTCGAACCAGCCGGTGCCGATGCCCAGGATCGCGCGGCCCTGGCTCACCACGTCGAGGGTGGTGATGGTCTTCGCCAGTAGGGCCGGGTTGCGGTAGGTGTTGCCGGTTACCAAGGTGCCCAACTGAACTCGTTCGGTGCCGGTGGCCAGCGCGCCGAGGGCGGTGTAGGCCTCCAGCATCGGCTGGTCGGGGTCGCCCAGCATGGGGAGTTGGTAGAAGTGGTCCATCACGAAAACCGAGTCGAAGCCAGCCGATTCGGCCTCGCGGGCCTGAGCCAGAACAGTGGGGAAGAGTTGTTCCACCCCGGTGCCGTAGGAGAAGTTGGGAATCTGCAGACCGAGTCGAATAGCCACGCGATCTACCGTAGTGCGACGCCGAGCGGGACGATACGGCTCGGCCGCGGATTACGCCCTCAGCCGAATTGGGCGAGCGCGCCGTGGCTGACGTGCAGCGTCTGGCCGGTGATGTGGCGAGCCGCCGGGGTGGTCAAGAACAACGCCAACCGCGCCACTTCGCCGGCGACCGACGGGGGCGTGCGAGAAAGGCCGTCATAGCCGGGCTGGGCGCTGCGCCCGCTGGCTACGGCGTTGACCGTGATCCCACGGGTGCCGAAGATGCCGGCCTGCCCCGCGACCCAATTCGACAGGGTCGCTTTGATGGCGGCGTCGACGCTTCCGGCCGGCGGGTTCTCGGGCACCACGCTGATGATGGAGCCACCCGAGCGCAGGTGATCGCCGACGGTCTGCACCGTCAGAACCGCCGACAGCACGGTGGCGTCCAAGGCGTTTCGCCACGCGGTGGCCGTGTCGGCGATCGAGTAGGTGCGTGGGTCGCCGGCTTCCCATGAGGGCGCCGGCACGTTGACGATGGTGTCCAGATGATGGGGGAACGAGGCACGGGCCTCGGTCAGGCTCGCCGGGTCGGTGGTGTCGCAGACGATCGCGTCCACATCCAATTCCTTGGCGGCGATCTCCAGGTCGCTGCGCCGCGCGCCCACGAGCGTCACCTTGTGACCGGCATCGCGGAAGCCTTCGGCCACTGTGCGCCCCAGTTCGGTGTCTCCGCCGGTGACCAGTACTTCCACTGCCATGACCTCCTCGTGTTCAACGTTGAACCCAGACCCGGGCAGTTCCGTGTGGCCATCCACAGGGACCGCCGAGGGGATCTGCCTGGGATCTCAGCGCGTTATGGCATCAATCTGCCTAGATGTTACTGGACAGTAGCTGGTCGGCGAAATTGTTGACGCCGCGACGCGCGGATCATTTGCGTAACTATTCGGCGGGCACTTTTTTGCGCGATTAAGCCCGTAATTGGTCCGCATCGTCGGCGGGCTAGGGTGCATGCATGCGGCGGATCGGGATGCTGGCCGGTGTGGTGTCGATGGTGCTGGCGATGGGCCTGTCCGGGTGCGGTTCGAGACCGCCCTCCGCATCCGGCAAAGTGGTGGTCTTCGCCGCCGCCTCGCTCAAGCCCGCGTTCACTCAGATCGGTGCGCAGTTCAGAGCCCAAAATGCGGGCAGCAACGTCGACTTCGAATTCGCGGGATCGTCGGAACTAGCCATTCAGTTGACGCAGGGTGCGATCGCCGACGTCTTCGCCTCGGCGGACACCGCGCAGATGGACACGGTTGCCAAGGCCGGCCTGCTGTCCGGCAACGCAACGAACTTCGCGTCGAACACGCTGGTGATCGTCACCGCCCCGGGCAACCCCAAGAAGATCGGCGCCTTCGCCGACCTCGCGAGGCCGGGGCTGGGGGTGGTGGTCTGCCAGGTGCCGGTGCCGTGCGGAGCGGCGACCCAGCGGGTCGAAGTCAGCACCGGCGTCCATCTCAACCCGGTGAGCGAGGAACCCAGCGTGACGGACGTCCTCAACAAGGTCACCACCGGCCAGGCGGACGCCGGGCTGGTGTACGTCACCGACGCCCAGAGCGCCGGGAACAAGGTGACCCGCGTCAGCTTCCCGGAGGCCGCCGGCGCGGTGAACGTCTATCCGATCGCGGTGCTGAAGAATGCTCCGCAGCCGGCGTTGGCGCAACGGTTCGTGGCCATGGTGACCGGTGACATCGGTCAAAACATTTTGGCCCAGTCGGGCTTCGCCAAACCCTAGAATTCAGCGGGCCGTTCGAAATCGGTTCGGATCTTGTCGATTTGGGCATAGGCGTAGGTCACGATGTCGGCCGTGGTCATCACCTCGCCCTTGCGGGCGAGCGATTCGTAGCTTTGGTCGCCGAGGACCTTGCGAAGATCGGCGATCATTTCTCCGAGTTCGGGCAAGGTCGTTGCCGCCATCGCACTGACCGCCGCCAGCCCGGCGATGATGGAAGCCGGTTCGTAGCGTCCTAGCCGGTTGAGGAACACGGCGAAGACAGCGAGCGCGTTGTACATCATGCCGATGTTGCCCGACTCGTGGTTACTGCGAATGGCCACGGCGAGATGATCCAAGGCCGCCCAGGGGTCCCCTTGCTCGGCCATGAGTCCGGCGGCCCAGTATGGGAATTGGGTCTCGTAGAACCGGTTGCCGCTGTCCCGCGCGACGAGCAGGCTACGGCGCAGCGCCGCCAGGGCGCGACCCGGATCGGTGGCCCGGACGGCGTACCCGTACACGAAAAGTACGTAAGCAAGCACCCATGGATTTCCGTTCGCTTCGGCGGCATCGATGAGGCTGTCGGCGATTGCCGTCGCCTCGTCGGCCGAACCGCAGACGGCCAAAGCGAAAGCCAGGTTCGCCCTCCCGAACGTGTTGGCGTCGCCGCTGCGCCTCACCTGGGCGCGACAAAGCTCGAGGTACCGTTCGGGCTGCCCGACGAACAAATACGCACTGCCGAGAAACGCCTCGCCGAAGTACGACACTTTGTCGCCTGCGGCGGCGATAACCGTCTGACCGATTTCGCTGTAGCCCACAGCCTCTTGGTACCGGCCGACAAGAACGGACAGCGATGCCCCCACGCATACCGCTGCCAGCCGGGGGTGTTCGACGGCATGAAGGGGTCCGACCATTTCTTCGGCCCAGGCGATGGGTTCGTAGTTCTCGAGAAACGGACCAAGCAAGCCCGCATACGCGGCGATGGCGGCGCCCGCATCCAGGTCGCCGTGGTCGGCGGCCCAACGAAAGGCGATGCGCAGGTTGGCCAGCTCGACCGTGAGCCAGCCGTACGCCTCGCGCTGTCGCGGGCTGTCCCACAGCGCCATGAGGTCGGCTTCCCGTCCGGCGAAGTAATGGGCGTGCGCGGTCCGGACCGCGTCTGCCTCACCCGATGCGATGAGTTGTTCCTCGGCGAACTGGCGGATGGTTTCCAGCATCGAAAAGCGGGTGCGCGCCGCGGACTTGTCCGTCACGAGCAGCGACTTGCGCACCAGGGCGTCGAATACCTCCAGGATGGCGTACTCGTCGAGCTCTTCCGATCCGGCCACCGCGCACGCGCTTTGCACGTCGAAACCGCCCGCGAAAACCGAACAGCGTTGCAGCACAGTCTTTTCGGTGTCGTCGAGAAGGTCGTAGGACCAGGCCACCGCGTGGCGCAGCGTGTGATGACGTTCCAGGCCCCGACGCGAGCCGACCAGCAGCCTGAACCGGTGATCGAGGCGATCGCGCATCTCGCCGGCGGTCATCGACGCCATCCGTGAGGCGGCCAGCTCGATGGCCAAGGGAATCCCGTCAAGGCGCCGACAGATCTCGATGACCGCGCCGGCCTCACCGCCGTCGGCCAGCGAGAAGCCCGGCGAAATGCCTTGGGCGCGTTCGACGAACAGGGTCACCGCCGCAGAATCGACGCCCGCCGCCGCGTCCAGCGAGCGCACCGGCCGCACCTGCTCGTCGGGGACTCCGAGTCCTTCGCGACTGGTGGCGAGGATTCGTACGGCCGCCGAGCGCGCCACGATGGCCTCGATCAGGTCAGCGGCGGCGTCGAGAACGTGCTCGCAGTTGTCGAGCACCAACAGCCGTACCCTGCCCTCCAGTGCCGCGGCCACCGATTCGGTGACGGTCTTGCCCGGTTGCTGGGTGATGCCGAGCACCGCGGCAACCGCGTCGGGCACCGCCGCCGGATCGGTGACCGCGGCCAGCTCGAATAGCCAAACCCCGTCGGGGAACACATCTGCCAGTCGCGCGGCGACTTCCGTCGCGAGGCGGGTCTTGCCGACCCCACCCACGCCGGTCAGCGTGACCATCCGATGCGCCTTGACCGCCGCCTCGACGTCGGCGACCTCAACCTCCCGTCCGATCAAGCTGGTGGTCGCGGGCCGCAGGTTTCCCGGAGGCGTGTCGAGCGCCCGCAACGGCGGAAACTCGGCACGTAGTCCCGCTGCCCGTACTTGAAACACCCCGACCGGCATCGGCACGTCCCGCAACCGTCGCGACCCCAGATTGACGAGGTCGACTCCGCTGAGCAGACCCGCGGTCGAGTCGGCCAACAGGATCTGCCCGCCGTGACCGGCCGCCATCACCCGTGCGGCGCGGTTGAGCACCGTGCCGAAGTAGTCACCCTCGCGCAGCTCGGCTTCGCCCGTCGCCAGCCCCATCCGCACCGGCAACTCCAGGTCGCGCTGAGCGGCCACCGCTGCGTCGACCGCTGAGCGCGGTGACGCGAACGCCGCGCAGACGCCGTCGCCGGTGTGCTTGAACAACCAACCGCCGTGCGCCTCGATTGCCGTTCGCAACACCATGTCGTGGGCGGCCAGCGCCACCCGCATCCCGTCGGCGTCGGCCTCCCACCGACGGGTCGAACCCTCAATGTCGGTGAACAGGAACGTCACGACACCCGAAGGAGCGGGCATCTCAGCAGAATCTCACAACAGACGTGCTCCGAACTGGCTCATCGGCGGAAACTCCCGCGCGTTACCCGGTTGGCGATACGTCCGGCGCTAGGTTGAGGCGGTCCAGATCTCCCGATCCCTGTTAGGGGTGTACGTATCAGCGAGCGCCCTCCGGATCTGCCGCGGTGGGTATACCTACCCGCCGCGGTGGGGGCGGTGTTCGTGGTGCTGCCGTTGCTGGCCATCGCGATCAAGGTCGACTGGCCGAATTTCTGGTCGTTGATCACCAGCCCGTCGTCCCGGACGGCGCTGTTGCTCAGCCTCAAGACCGCCGCGGCCAGCACCCTGCTGTGTGTGCTGCTCGGCGTGCCGATGGCGTTGGTGCTGGCCCGCAGCACGGCGCGGCCGGTGCGGCTGTTGCGGCCGTTGATCCTGCTGCCGTTGGTGCTGCCGCCGGTGGTGGGTGGGATCGCGTTGCTCTACGCGTTCGGCCGGCTCGGATTGCTCGGCCGGTACCTCGACGCCGCCGGCATCAGCATCGCGTTCAGCACCACCGCGGTGGTGCTGGCGCAGACGTTCGTCTCGCTGCCGTTCCTGGTTATTTCCCTGGAGGGGGCCGCGCGCACCGCCGGCGCCGACTTCGAGGTCGTCGCGGCGACCCTCGGTGCGCGTCCCAGCACCGTCTGGTGGCGGGTCACCCTCCCGCTGCTGCTGCCGGGCCTGACGTCGGGCACGGTCTTGGCGTTCGCCCGCTCGCTGGGGGAGTTCGGCGCGACCCTGACGTTCGCAGGGTCGCGGCAAGGAGTCACCCGCACGCTGCCGCTGGAGATCTACCTGCAGCGCGTCACCGACGCCGACGCGGCGGTGGCGTTGTCGATCCTGCTGGTGGCCGTGGCCGCCGTGGTGGTGTTGGGGTTGGGCGCCCGCCGGCTGACCGGCACCGAGACCCGGCAGACCGGACCATGAGCGAACTGCACCTGCGCGCCGTGGTGGCGGAGCGCCGCCTGGACGTCGAATTCTCCGTATCGGCGGGCGAAGTGCTGGCGGTCCTGGGACCCAACGGCGCGGGCAAGTCGACCGCGCTGCACGTCATCGCCGGGCTGATTCGCCCGGACCGCGGGATGGTGCGGTTGGGGGGCCGGGTGCTGACCGACACCGAGTCCGGGGTGGACGTGGCGACCCATGACCGCCGCGTTGGCCTGCTGCTGCAGGACCCATTGTTGTTCCCGCACATGAGCGTTGCCGCCAACGTGGCGTTCGGGCCGCACAGCCGTCGTGGCCGGCTCCGCCCGGCCCGGGCCGCGGAGAGGGCAACAGCGCTGCGCTGGCTGCGCGAGGTGGAGGCCGAGCCGCTGGCGGACCGGAAGGCGCGCCAGCTGTCCGGCGGTCAGGCCCAGCGGGTGGCGATCGCGCGGGCGCTGGCCGCCGAACCCGACGTGCTGCTGCTCGACGAGCCACTGGCGGGCCTCGACGTCGCCGCGGCCGCCGGGATCCGCGCGGTGTTGCGCGGCGCGGTCGGCCGCACCGGCTGCGCTGTCGTGCTGATCACGCACGACCTGCTCGACGTGTTCACCCTGGCCGACCGGGTGCTGGTGCTCGAGGACGGCAAGGTCTCCGAGATCGGCCCGGTCGCCGACGTGCTGACGGCGCCGCGCAGCCACTTCGGGGCGCGCATCGCCGGCATCAACCTGGTCAACGGGATCATCGGCCCCGACCGCTCGCTGCACGCGCGCTCGGGCGCCCGCTGGCACGCGGCCCCCGCCGTTGAGGGAGGCGACGAGCTCGCTGAGGGACGCAACGCGATCGCGGTCTTCCCGCCGACGGCGGTGGCGGTCTATCGGGAGCTGCCACACGGCAGCCCACGCAACACCGTCGAAGTGACGGTGGCGGAGATGGACATTCGCGGGTCGGCGGTGCTGGTGCGCGGCGAGCAGCAGCCCGACGGCGCCCCCGGGCTGGCCGCGGAGATCACCGTCGACGCCGCGTCGGAGCTGCGGCTGGCGCCCGGGCAGCAGGTGTGGTTCTCCGTCAAAGCCCATGAGGTGGCGCTCTATCCGGCGGCGTACTGAGGGACGGGACCGAGCGCGTGGCCGCCCGGTGGGTTGCACATCGGCAACATCGGCAAAACGGCATCGCAATTGTCCGCAAGGCTCCTTGCGTCACAGCGGTAACACGGTAGGTTCGTCGCCATGGACCAGGTGGAACCCAACTCGACACGTCGCAAAGGCCTGTGGGCGACGCTGGCGATAGCCACGGTGACCAGTGCCAGCGCCGTCACGATCGCTTTGCCGGCGACCTCGAACGCCGACCCGGAAGTCCCGACTCCGGTCCCGCCGGCGACGACGACCGCCCCCGCCCCGGCTCCCGCCGCAGGCCCGGCGGCTCCCGCAACCACTCCACCGCCGGCTGCTCCGGCGCCCGGCGCCCCTCCGGCACCGGTCGATCCCAACGCGCCCGTGCCACCGCCGCCGCCGCCCGTCGACCCGAACGCGCCGCCGCCCCCGCCGCCCGCCGACCCGAACGCCGGGCGGATCGCCAACGCCGTAGGCGGCTTCAGCTACATCCTTCCTCCCGGCTGGGTGGAGTCGGACGCCTCCCACCTCGACTACGGCTCGGCGCTGCTCAGTAAGACGACGGGGCAGCCGCCGCTGCCCGACCAGCCCCCACCGGTCGCCAACGACACCCGCATCGTGATGGGCCGGCTGGACCAAAAGCTTTACGCCAGTGCCGAAGCCAACAACACGAAGGCCGCGGTGCGGCTGGGCTCGGACATGGGTGAGTTCTTCCTGCCGTATCCGGGCACCCGAATCAACCAGGAAAGCACCCCGCTCACCGGGGCCAATGGCGTCACCGGCAGCGCGTCGTACTACGAGGTCAAGTTCAGCGACGCCTCCAAGCCCAACGGCCAGATTTGGACCGGCGTCGTCGGACTGCCCGCGGCGAACACGCCGAACGGCGGCCCGCCGCAACGCTGGTTCGTGGTGTGGCTCGGCACGGCGAACGACCCCGTCGACAAGGGCGCGGCCAAGGCGCTCGCCGAGTCGATCCAGCCCTGGGCGGGCCCGCCCGCCGCGGCGGCTGGTGCCCCGCCGGCCCCGGGGGCCCAACCCGCGCCGGCTCCGGCCCCAGCAGCACCGGCGCCAGCTCCGGCTCCAGGAGCCCCGGCGCCCTCGCCGGCTCCGGCGCCGGCACCCGCGGGAGAGGTCAGCCCCACCCCGGCGCTGGCACCACCGCGGACGCAATCGACCTGACGCGGCCCCTCGGCGCGCCGCGATGATGCGCCAACCGTCTCCGAATCGGATCCTTTTTCGTTACGCAAAGCGGGTATACCGAAGTGATGGCCCAGCAACTCGCTGGGCTTTGCCAGCGATTGCAAGGAGACCCGCATGACCGTCATGGCAGCTACCGAATATCTGGCCCGCTCAACGACGTTCACGAGCGTCGGCATCATTGGATACATCATCATCGGTGGTCTGGCGGGTGCGCTCGCCAGCAAGATCATCAGGGGCAGCGGTGCCGGCATCCTGATGGACATCGTGATCGGCATAATCGGCGCCTTGATCGGCGGCTTCATCCTGAGCTTCTTCGTCAACACCGCAGGTGGTGGTCTGATCTTCACGTTCCTCACCGCGCTGCTGGGGTCGCTGATCCTGCTCTGGATCGTCGGCATGGTGCGACGGACCTGATCAGTTAGTACGTTGCGGCCGTGGTGGTTAGCGGCATGATGGACGAATGGTTCCACCGCTGACCACCACGACCATGCGCGCGTGGCGGGTGCGCCGGCCCGGACCGATGGACACCGGCCCGCTCGAGCAAACCACCGCCGACGTGCCGCGCCCGGGGCCGGCGGAGTTGCTGGTCGCCGTGCGGGCCTGCGGGGTGTGCCGCACCGACCTGCACGTCACCGAGGGCGACCTGCCCGTACACCGCGACCATGTCACACCCGGCCACGAGGTGGTGGGCGAAGTCGTCGAGGTCGGTCCCGACGCGGGCGACGGGTTTGAGGTGGGAGACCGGGTGGGGATCGCCTGGCTGCGCCACACCTGCGGCGTGTGCAAGTACTGCCGCCGCGGCGACGAGAACCTGTGCCCGCAATCCCGTTACACCGGCTGGGACGCCGACGGTGGCTACGCCGAATTCGCTACGGTGCCAGCCGCTTTCGCGCATCCGCTGCCCGGCGGTTACAGCGACAGCGAGTTGGCGCCGTTACTGTGTGCCGGCATCATCGGCTATCGCTCCCTGCTCCGCGCCGACCTGCCGCCGGGCGGACGGCTGGGTCTGTACGGCTTCGGCGGCAGCGCCCACATCACCGCGCAGGTCGCGTTGGCGCAGGGCGCGGAGGTGCACGTGATGACGCGTGGAGCCGAGGCGCGTGAACTGGCGATGCAGCTGGGCGCGGCGTCGGCGCAGGGCGCGGCCGACCCGCCACCGGTCCCGCTGGATGCGGCCATCCTGTTCGCCCCGGTCGGGGAGCTGGTGCTGCCCGCGCTGGAAGCGTTGGACCGCGGCGGCACTCTGGCGATCGCGGGCATCCACCTGTCCGATATCCCGGTGCTCAACTACCAGCGCCATCTGTTCCAGGAACGCCAGGTCCGCTCGGTCACCTCGAACACCCGGGCCGATGCGCGGGCGTTCCTCGACTTCGCGGGCCAGCACCACATCGAGGTGACCACGCCGGAATACCCGTTGGACCAAGCGGATCGTGCGCTAGCCGATCTCAGCGCCGGCCGTATCGCCGGTGCGGCGGTGCTGCTGGTGTGACCGGCCTCAGGCCGTCAGGTGCCAGACCAGGGCGGCGGCCAGCGCCCCGAGGCCGTTCAGCGACCAGTGCAGCGCGATCGGCGCGATCAGGCTGCCGCTGCGACGGCGCAGCCAGCTGAAGACGAATCCCGCGGCACCGGTGGCCAGCACCGCGCCGGTCACCCCGGCCAGCATCCCGACGACACCGCCGCCGAGAATCCGGGTGAAGCCGACATTGCTGCTGGTAAGCCCGAGCGACGTCGCGACGTGCCACAGCCCGAACAGCAGCGACCCCGCCAGCGCGACGCCGCGGAACCCCCACGCCCGATGCAGCGCGCCGTGCAGCACGCCGCGGAACGCCAGCTCCTCCGGGATCACGGTTTGCAGCGGGATGATGACCATCGAGGCGATCAGCGCGCCGGAGACCGTCGCATAGCGGTGGTTCAGAAACATCGGCCGGGTCACGGGGAGCAGCACCCCCACCGCGATCACCGCGGCCACGACCAGCACCGCGGCCAACGCGTAGCCCAGCCCCGACTTCCAGTGTTCGCGTCCCAACCCGAGATCGGCCCAGTCCAGACCGTTGGCCCGCATCAGGAAAACCAGGCCGACGGCCGCGGCAGGAACCACGGCGATGCCGGCCCACGGGGTGGTGAAGTGCGCGACGAGGTTGGTCAGCACCAAGACCGCGACGACGACGGCGATGTCGAGGTGGATGCGAGCCCGGTGCAGCGCCGAGAGCTGCGAGATCACCGGATGGTGAATGTCGGGTGTCTCGGCGGCGTCAAGCATTCAACCAGCTTACCGATCGGCGGCCGCCGCGACGGTTCAACGAGATTGCCGTCACGGTCGTGGTAGGCCCCGAAGGGCAACCGTGACGGCAATCTCGGCGCGAATCAGCTCGACTCCCAGGTCGATGGGTCGTCTCGCTCCCATCACTCACTACGTTCGTTCTGCTCGCTCGACTCCCAGGCCGATGGGTCGTCTCGCTCCCATCACTCACTACGTTCGTTCTGCTCGCTCGACTCCCAGGTCCAGCCGGCGATTTGCGGGTCATCCTCGCCATGCTCACGGGTGTAGATGCGCGCGGCGAGCCGGGCGTCGACCATCCGCTGGCGCAGCTCGGCGGCGCGGCTGGCCAGCCCGTCGACCCGGTCGATGACGTCCATCACCAAATGGAAGCGATCCAGATCGTTCAGCATCACCATGTCGAACGGCGTCGTGGTGGTTCCCCGCTCCTTGAACCCGCGCACGTGGATGTGCGGGTGGTTGGTGCGGCGGTAGGTGAGCCGGTGAATCAGCCAGGGGTAGCCGTGGTAGGCGAAGATGACCGGCTTGTCGCGGGTGAACAGCGCGTCGAACTCCTTGTCCGGCAGGCCATGCGGGTGCTCGGAATCCGGCTGCAACCGCATCAGGTCGACGACGTTGACCACCCGGACCGCCAGCTCCGGCAGTTCGCGGCGCAGGATGTCGGCGGCAGCCAGCGTCTCCAGCGTCGGGATGTCCCCGGCGCAGGCCAGCACCACATCGGGTTCGCCGGTGGCGGTGCTCGCCCACGGCCAGATCCCCACGCCGCGTGCGCAGTGCGCGATGGCCTGGTCCATGTCCAGGTAGGCCAGCGCCGGCTGCTTGCCGGCGACGATGACGTTGATGTAGTCGCGGCTGCGCAGGCAATGGTCGGCCACCGACAGCAGCGTGTTGCCGTCCGGCGGCAGATACACCCGGGTCAATTCGGCCCGCTTGTTGGCCACCAGGTCGATGAAGCCGGGATCTTGGTGGGACGCGCCGTTGTGATCCTGGCGCCACACGTGCGAGGACAGCAGGTAGTTCAGCGACGCGATCGGTCGCCGCCACGGCAGCTCCAGGCTGGTGGCCAGCCACTTGGCGTGCTGGTTGAGCATCGAGTCGACGATGTGGACGAACGCCTCGTAGCAGTTGAACAGGCCGTGCCGGCCGGTCAGCAGGTAGCCCTCCAACCAGCCCTGGCACAGGTGCTCGGAGAGCACCTCCATGACGCGGCCGTCGGGCGCGAGGTTCTCGTCGTCGGGCCCGAGCTCCGAGAGCCACACCTTGGCCGTCGACCCGTAGACGGCGTCCAGCCGGTTGGAGGCCGTCTCGTCGGGGCCCATCAGCCGGAACCGGTCGCGGTTGCGCGCGATCACGTCCCGCAGGAAGGTGCCCAGCACCCGGGTGGCCTCGTGGGTTTGCCTCGCCGGCTGCGACACCGTGACCGCGTAGTCACGGAAGTCCGGCAGGTCGAGGTCGTGCAGCAGCAGGCCGCCGTTGGCATGCGGATTGGCGCTCATCCGGCGATCGCCCACGGGCGCCACTGCCCGCAGCTCGGCGCGCAGCTTGCCGTTGCCGTCGAACAGCTCCTCCGGCCGGTAGCTGCGCAGCCACTCCTCGAGCTGCGCCCGATGCTGGGGATTGTCGTGCGTCTCGGCCAGCGGGACCTGATGCGCGCGCCAGGTGCCCTCGACCTTCTTGCCGTCCACCACCTTCGGGCCGGTCCAGCCCTTGGGTGTGCGCAGCACGATCATCGGCCAGACGGGCCGCTGCGTCGCGTTGCCGCTGCGGGCGGCGCTTTGGATGGCCGCGATGTCGTCGAAGGCGTCGTCGAGCGCGGCGGCGAGCTGCTGGTGCACGTTGGCCGGGTCGTCACCGGCGACCGTGATGGGCCGGTAGCCATAGCCACGCAGCAGCGCCTCGAGTTCGGCGTGAGGGATGCGCGCCAGCACGGTCGGGTTGGCGATCTTGTAGCCGTTGAGCTGCAGGATGGGCAGCACCGCCCCGTCCGTGACCGGGTTGAGGAATTTGTTGGAATGCCAGCTGGCGGCCAGCGGCCCGGTCTCGGCCTCGCCGTCGCCGATCACGCAGGCCACGACGAGATCCGGGTTGTCGAACGCGGCGCCGTAGGCGTGCACCAGCGCATAGCCGAGCTCACCGCCCTCGTGGATGGAGCCGGGCGTCTGGGCGGCGACGTGACTAGGAATGCCGCCGGGAAAAGAGAACTGCCGGAACAGCTTTCGCAGCCCTTCGGCGTCCTCCTCGATGCCGGTGTACACCTCGCTGTAGGTGCCCTCGAGATAGGCGTTGGCGACCAGTGCGGGGCCGCCGTGGCCGGGCCCGGTGACGTAGATGACGCTGGCGTCGCGGTCGCGGATGACTCGGTTCAGGTGCGCATAGATCAGGTTCAGCGCCGGGGTGGTTCCCCAGTGGCCCAGCAGCCGCGGTTTGACGTGCTCGGCCGCCAGCGGTTCGGTCAGCAGCGGGTTGTCCAGCAGGTAGATCTGTCCGACCGACAGATAGTTGGCGGCGCGCCAGTATGCGTTGATCAGGTCGAGTTGGTCGTCGGCAAGGGGAGCGGTTGTCTGGGTTTGTAGGCTCACTCCGCCGATTGTCCGCGCCCGCGGTGAACGGCGCCCGACGCGATCGCCGACTACTCCTGATGGCGGCGACCCGCTTCGCCCGGCTCCGCCGCGCTCGCGATCGCCGACTACTCCTCATGGCGGCGACCCGCTTCGCCCGGCTCCGCCGCGCTCGCGATCGCCGACTACTCCTCGCCGCGAGCCCGCGACTCGTAGGCCCTGCGCTTCTCGGCGTCGACGTCGTCGGTGAAGACGTGCTCGCCGCCGAGCGCGCGGTTCAGCCCTTCGGACAGCGCGCGGGGCATGAACTTCTGCGACGCGATGATCGCGCCGGCGGTCTTCGTGACCCGCACCCGCGGCCGGGGATGAGCCACCAGTTTGACGATCGCCTCCGCGATGTCGGCCGGCTCGGCGTTCTTGATGCCCTTGGCGCCCGAGGTGCCGGCGATCAACTCGGTGTTCACGAACGTCGGCATGACGACCGAGAACTTGACGCCCGCCTTGCGGCATTCCAGCCGGGCGGTATCGGTGAAGCCGATCACCGCATGCTTGCTGGCGCAGTAGGTGGCGGCCCCGGCGATGTAGGTCTCCCCGGCGAGTGAGGCGACGTTGATGACGTGTCCGGACCGGCGGGGGACCATGCGCTGGGCCGCCAGCTTGCTGCCCAGGACGACGCCGTAGACGTTGATGTCGAGGACGCGCCGGGTGACGGCGTCCGGCTCGTCGACCATCCGGCCGAGCGGCATGATGCCGGCGTTGTTGACCAGCACGTCGATCGGGCCGAGTTGGCGCTCGACCTCGTCCAGGAAGTCCGCGAACGAGTGCGGGTCGGTGACGTCGAGCTTGCCGTACACGTCCAGGCCCAGCGCGGAGCCGGATTCCTTCACCCGCACCTCGTCGATGTCACCGATTGCCACTTTGGCGCCCAGATTGTGCAGCGCGGTCGCGGTGGCCAACCCGATGCCGCGGGCGCCGCCGGTGATCACGATTACCTTGCCGCGGACCTTCAGCCCGACGGACGCCGTGTCTGCCATTTTCGTACCCTCCGGAGTCTTGACGGGTGTCAACTAGGCAATCTGACCCCAGATCGTCGAATACTGCAACGATGACCCAGGTGCGGGCGGCGGTCCCGGCGGACGCCTACGAGGTGGCCTGTTTACACGTGCGGTCGTGGCAGTCGGCCTACCGGGGGCTCATCGGCCGCGCCTACCTGGACAACCTCACCCCGGAGGCGTTGGTCGACCGGTACACCTTCGGCCGCGTGGGGTTGCGGATGCCGTCCACCTTGGTCGCGGTCGAGGGGTCCGCGATCCGCGGCTTCGCCACCACGGGCCTATGTCGTGAAAACGACCTACCGAACTTTGGTGAGCTGATGGCGCTGTATGTCGACCCGGACCATCTGGGTGCGGGGGTGGGGCGCTCGCTGATGGTGGCCGCCCGGGAGCGGTTGCGGCGAGTCGGTGCGCGAGGCGCCGTGCTGTGGGCGCTGGAGGGCAACACCCGCGCGCTGAGCTTTTACGGGCGTGACGGGTGGCGGCCCGACGGGTCTTGCCGCGCAGCGGATTTCGGCACTGACACGCGGCGCTTGGTCCGTTACCGGATAGAGCCGGTGTAGCGGCGCGATCACCAACCCGTCGAGCCGGGGATGCCTTTGAACGGGCCGGTCACCCAGCTGGTGATCCAGCCGCCGTAGAAGCCGCCGGGTTGGGGCACGACGACCTCTCCGTTGACCGTGCAACGGTCGACATTGGCGGCCATCACCGCGACCGCCCCGGCGATGGCTTCGAATCCGGGCGTCGGACTCACATAGCTCCAAGCCGATTTCGGCGCGACGACGCCGCCGCCCAGCAGATCGTAATAGGTTGCCCGGCCTTTGAATTCACACCAGGAGCTGCCGGACGTCTCACGCAGCGCCCCCTCGGCGAACGCGTCACGCGGGAGGTAATACGTCGGCGGATGACTGGTCTCGAGCACCCGCCAGGCCCGACGGGTGGATGCGATGACTTCACCACCCAACTCGACGGTGATGCGACCGGTGAACGGCTCGACGCGGGGCGGGCGCGGGTAGTCCCACACCGACTCGCGGCGTGGTGCGGCGGCTTCAGATTCGGAGTGGCTCATGCGTTGCCTCGACTCGTCGGTTACTTCGTACCTCCGGCCAGGCTAGGGGCGGCCGGTCTATGGCCAGTATTCATTCATCGGCTGCGCGAATTTGTCGTTGTTGGTGAGGCGGGGAAGGTGCAGGGCGTCTTCGATGGTGCGCAGCAGGCTGTAGTGGTCGTTATGGGTGGCCGCGACGAAATGACCCTGGCGCATACCGGAGTTCGGCGATGGGATGACGATCATGGGCACGTGGTTGCCCTCGTTGCCGATCGTCAACGACAGGTTGTTGTAGTCCTCGTCCCAGGTGATGAAGATCGCGCTGCGTTGGGTCTGGAACGCGGGCGAATTCACGATCGTCGGCAGCACCTGCTGCAGGAACTGGTCGCCGGCCTTGATGTTGTATTGGTGGAACGTCAGTTCGCTGCCGATGAAGCGTACGTTGACGGGGCCTTCCATGTTGTGGTCCTCGTCCGCGGCGAACCACACGAAGTTCGGGGTGGTGTTGGCCGACGCGAGATCCGTAGCCATCCGTGGCAGCGGCAACACATGCGCCTGGCACCGGGCGGCGTTGGACACGATGTCGTGGAAGGCGAGGAACGGGAGCTCACCGGGGGAGTAGCCCCCACTCGACGCGGTGGCACACGGGGTGGGCATGGACTGCTCGTAGCCAGCCCACGTCTTGTTCGCCGCCTCGAGCGTGTCGGCCAGGTTCGGTGCGTCGAAACAGTTCATCGCGCAGTCGTAGTTCGCGCCGAAGTCGGACCCACCGAGGACGGGGAAATAGTTCGGGTTGCTCGGGTGGGTCAGGGCGTAGTAGTTGGACCCGTATCCGTAGGTGTTGATGAGGCTGTTGATGTAGGGCGCATTCGGGCTGCCGACAACGTCTTTGACGCCGTGGTTCTCCATGTAGACCAGGAACACGTGATCGAGGGGGCCGACGGTGGAGTTCGGCGGCGCGGGTAGCGGCGGGGCGGGCAAAGGGACGCCGACCGTGAAGGAAATGTTGTCGGCATACGAGTGGTTGTAGGCGCCGCCCGCCCAGTGGGTGTCCTTGAAGGTCACGGTCACCCGCGCGCGGGTTGTGCCCGCGGGAATGGTTCCCGTGGTGTCGCGTTCGACCAGTTCGGTCTGGAAGCCGCGCTGCAGTATCGAGACCGGCCCGATTTTGGCTGTGCCCAAAGGTGATTGGCCGGGCCCCAAGAAGTCAGCGGTGACCGACGCCTCGGACAGTTCCAGCCGGTTGCCGCCGAGCCAACCACTCAGCGTGAAGGGCACGTTGCCGTTGTTGATGGCCGCCGCCGCGCCGCTGAGATCGACGATTTGTGAGATTGTGGACGTCGCCACGTTTCCGCCGCCGAAGTACTGCGCACCGCCGTCGGGTGGGCCGTGCTGGGCGGACGGAAACGCCAGGAACTTCGGCATGGTCGGCCCCGGCGACCCGAGGGGCGAGGGCAGCCGGACCAGGGTGTTGTATTTGATCACCGTCGGCGTGCCGGTCACGGTCCAGCCGGGGATCGATACTCCGCTGTATCCCGACAGTGAGGGGTCCCCGAGCTCGGCGCCCGGGTTGACCAACAGATTCGGGCTCATCGGAGCGGCGGCGGTCGCTCTGGGTGCGGTGAACGCCGACAGCACCAGCATGCCGGCCCCGATCGCGGCGCCGGCCGCCCGGCAAAGGCGACAGAACATTCAGGCATCCCCCCGGTGGTACGGCGCCGCGCGTTGCTCCGTAGATCGTGAGCTACGTCACTGCTGCGCACCTAGCCGTTGCACGAATCGATACGCAGCAGTTGCCGTTTGGTGACCGAGTCGGTGAAGAGATGGCAGAAGAAATCGTGTAAGCCGTTGCGCGTCAGCTGACGGCGAGCCACACCAGGCTGGCGCCGCCGGCCAGGGCGCAGTAGATGGCGAACGGCGTGAGGGTGCGGGTTTGGAAGTACTGCGTCAGGAACCGCACGGCGAGGTAGGCGCACACGAAGGAGGCGACGCTACCGGCCAGCACCTGGCCCCCTATCCCGCTCGCTTGGGGCCCGAACAACTCCGGGATCTTGTACAAGCCGGCGGCCAGGATGATCGGCGTCGCCAACAAAAAGGAGAACCGGGCGGCGTCCTCGTGGGACAGGCCGCGCCACAGGCCGGCCACCATGGTGATGCCCGAACGGCTGATGCCGGGCAGCAGCGCCAGGATCTGCGCGGCGCCGATCAGGATGCCACGGCGCAAGGGGAGTTGGGCCAGGCGGTTGTCGACGGCCTCCCCGGTGTGCAGGGGTTGTTCACCCACCGGCCGCTCGTGGTCGGCCGCGGGCGCTACCCGCCGGCGCAGCACCTCGCCCGCGTACAGCGCGATGCCGTTGAGCAGCAGGAAAATCGCCGCCGGGACGGGCCTGCCGAGTGTGGTGCGGAACGTTTTTTCCAGGACCAGCCCCGCCAGGCCGACCGGAATCGTGGCCCCCACGATGAGCCAGGCGAGCCGCTCGTCGGGGGTGTTGATCCGGCGATGCCGCAATGACGACACAAATCCGGCCACGATGCGCAGCCAGTCCCGCCAGAAGAACACCAGCAACGCGGCGGCCGTGGCCACATGCAGGCCGACGATGAACGCCAAATAGGGCGATTGGGGGGCCGAGACGCTCAGGTCTTCGGCCCACCGGCCGCCCACCACCGCGGGCACCAGCACCGCATGCCCGAGGCTGGAAACCGGGAACAGCTCGGTGACGCCCTGGAACGCGCCGACCACCACCGCCTCGATGTAGGTCAAGTGCGCGCTCATATCAGATGCCTCCGTCGGATCGTTCGCCCGTGGCTTCGCCGATCGGCCTGTGACGATAGCCGACCGCGAGTCCGCCCTCCCAATCAGCTTGCCCAGTTGGCTTTTTGGCTGGTGGGGGGACCGTCCGCCGGGCCGGCCACCACACCGGCGGGTACGGTGTGCTGATGTCCGACGGGCTGCTTGACGCCGTGCGCGTCCTCGACTTGTCGAGCGGTAACGGCGACGCGGTGACGCGACTGTTCGCCGACTTGGGCGCCGACGTGCTCAAGGTCGAACCCCCTACCGGAAGCCCGGCGCGTGATTCGCCGCCGATGCTGGCCGGCGCGAGCATCCCGTTTGCCGTGCACAACGCCAACAAGCGCAGCGTGGTGCTGGACCCGTTCGACGAGGACGACTGCGGCGTGTTCCTCGACCTGGCCGCCCAGGCCGACATCGTCGTCGACGACGGCTTCTATGGGGAGGCCCCGACCTTCGGGACGTCGGTGGAGGAGCTGGCCGCCCAGCACCCGCATCTGGTCGTGCTCTCGATCACCGACTTCGGCGCCACGGGGCCGCGGTCGCTGTGGCGGGCCACCGATCCGGTGTTGTACGCGATGTCCGGCTCGCTGTCACGCTCGGGTCCCACCACCGGCACCCCGGTGTTGCCGCCGGACGGTATCGCGTCGGCCACCGCCGCCGCCCAGGCGGCCTGGGCAACCCTCGTCGCGTATTACAACCGATTGCGTTGTGGCACCGGCGAATACATCGACTTCTCGCGTTTCGATGCTGTGGTCATGTCGCTCGATCCGGCGTTCGGCGCGCATGGGCAGGTCGCGGCCGGCATCCGCCGCACCGGGCAGTGGCGGGGGCGCCCGAAGAACCAGGACGCGTACCCGATTTACCCCTGCAAGGACGGTTACGTCCGGCTGTGCGTGATGGCGCCGCGCCAATGGCGAGGCCTGCGACGCTGGCTGGGCGAGCCGGCCGACTTCCAGGACCCGAAATACGACGTGATCGGGGCGCGCTTCGCCGCGTGGCCGCAGATCAGCGAGTTAGTCCAGGCGCTGTTCGCCGAACAGACCATGAAGGATCTGGTTGCCGCGGGGCAGGCTCATGGCGTGCCGATCGCCGCCGTGCTGACGCCGTCGTGGGTGATGGATTCCGAGCACTTTCAGGCGGTGGGCGCGGTCACCGACGTCGAGTTGGTCCCGGGGGTGCGCACCCGCGTGCCCACCGGTTACTTCGTCGTCGATGGACTGCACGCGGGTTTCCGCAGCCCGGCCCCGGCCGCGGGGCGGGACGGACCGGGCTGGCGGGGGAACCCGGCGGTCGTGCAATCGCCCTCCGGCCGCGTCGGCGACTATCCGTTTGCGGGACTTCGCATCCTGGATCTGGGCATCATCGTCGCCGGCGGCGAGCTGAGCCGGCTCTTCGGCGACCTCGGCGCCGAGGTCATCAAAATCGAAAGCGCCGAATACCCGGACGGGTTGCGGCAGGCCCGTGCCGGAGACGCCATGAGCGAGTCGTTCGCCTGGACGCATCGCAACAACCTGGCGATGGGTCTGGATCTGCGCAGCCCCGCGGGCAAGGGGATCTTCACTCGGCTCGTCGCGGAGTCCGACGCCGTCTTCGCCAACTTCAAGCCGGGAACGCTTACCGCGCTTGGCTTTTCCTACCACGATCTGCGTGCCGTCAACCCGCGGATCGTGCTTGCCGAGAGCAGCGCCTACGGCGACCAAGGCCCATGGAGCACCCGCATGGGCTACGGGCCGCTGGTCCGCGCCGCGACCGGTGTCACGCGGTTGTGGACGGCCGACGAACCGGAGAATCGGAACCACACTGGGCGGCATGCCTTTTACGATGCGACGACCATCTTCCCCGACCACGTCGTCGGGCGGATCACCGCGATCGCGGCGCTGGCCGCGCTGATCCACCGCCACCGGACGGGCGGCGGGTCGCACGTGCACATCTCGCAAGCCGAAGCCGTGATCAACCAACTCGACACCTTGTACGTCACCCAGGCCGCCCTGGCCGCGGGCGTCCCGAGAATCTCCGAGGCCACCAGCCTGCACGCCGTCTGTCCGTGCGCGGGCGACGACGAGTGGTGCGTCATATCGATCGAATCCGATGACGAATGGCGTTGCGCCGCAGGTGTTTTCCATCACCCGGAATGGGCGGACGATCCGCGCTTCGCGACCGGTGAGGCGCGGCTGGCCAATCGGCGAGAGCTGGTTGAATTGGTGTCGGCGTGGACCCGCACCCGCACACCGGTACGGGCCGCCCAGCTGCTGCAATCCTCCGGCGTTGCGGCCGGGCCGATGAACCGGCCGCCGGACATCTTGGAGGACCCCCAGCTGGTCGAGCGAAAACTCTATGCCGAGATGCTGCACCCCCTCATCGAGCGTCCGCTGCCGGCCGAGACGGGCCCCGCGCCGTTCCAGCACATCCCGCCGGCCCCGCAGCGCCCGGCGCCACTGCCAGGCCAGGACACCGTCGAGATCTGCCGGAAGGTACTGGGCATGGGCGACCCGGAGATCGACCGGCTCGTCGCCGACGGCGCGCTGTTCGGGCCGCCCTGACGCGCGGGGAATCCGGCCCGCGCGACCACCCGGATCGATAGCCACGCTAAATTCACTGTCATGACCGTGCACCCCAGGACGCCGGTGTTGATCGGCTACGGCCAGGTCAACCACCGCGACGAGATCGATCCGGAGAAGCGGTCCGTCGAGCCGGTGGACCTGATGGAGGCCGCCGCCCGGCAAGCCGCCGATTCGGCCGTGATCGAGGCCGTGGATTCCATTCGCGTGGTGAACATCCTGTCGGCGCACTACCGGGACCCCGGGCTGCTGCTCGGCCAGCGGATCGGCGCGACGGACTTCACCACGTTGTACAGCCCCGTCGGTGGCAACGTGCCGCAGTCGCTGGTCAACCAGGCCTGCTTGGACATCCAGCGGGGCAGCGCCCAGGTGGTGCTGCTGGCCGGTGCCGAGACCTGGCGCACCCGTCGGGGCCTGCGGGCCAAGGGCGGCAAGCTCGAGTGGACCGTTCAGGACGACTCCGTCCCGATGGCCGAGGTCAGCGGCGCCGACGTCCCGATGGCCGGCGACGCGGAAATCAGGATTCGGCTGGACCGGCCAGCGTTCGTCTACCCGCTGTTCGAGCAGGCCCTGCGGATTGCGAACGGCGAATCGGTTGAACACCACCGCAAGCGCATCGGCGAGCTGTGGGCCCGCTTCAACGCCGTTGCGGTCGACAATCCGCACGCGTGGATCCGCAAACCGGTGAGCGCCGAAGAGATCTGCGAGCCCGGCCCGCAGAACAGGATGATCAGCTGGCCGTACACCAAGCTGATGAACTCCAACAACATGGTCGATCAGGGCGCCGCGCTCGTCTTGACCTCGGTGGAGCAGGCGAGGCGCCTGCAGATCCCGGCCGACCGCTGGATCTTTCCGCATGCCGGCACCGACGCGCATGACACCTCCGCCATCGCCGAGCGGGACGAGCTGCACCGGTCTCCGGCCATCCGGCTCGCCGGTGGCCGGGCGCTGGAGCTGGCGGGCATGGGCATCGACGAAGTCGACTACGTCGACCTGTATTCCTGCTTTCCCTCGGCCGTTCAGGTGGCGGCGGCAGAACTGGGCCTGCCGGTCGACGATCCCGCCCGCCCGCTCACCGTCACCGGCGGTCTGACGTTCGCAGGCGGCCCCTGGAGCAACTACGTGATGCACTCGATCGCCACTATGGCGGAGTTGCTGGCGGCTAATCCCGGGCGGCGCGGCCTGATCACCGCCAACGGCGGCTTCCTGACCAAGCACAGCTTCGGCGTGTACAGCACCGAGCCGCCCGATGAGTTCCGTTGGGAGGACGTGCAACCGGTCGTCGACCGAGAGCCCACCCGGGACGCCTTGGTGGAATGGGAGGGCGTCGGGACGGTGGAAGCGTGGACGACGCCGTTCGATCGCGAGGGGCGACCGGAAAAGGCGTTCTTGGCCGTGCGCACGCCCGATGGGTCGCGGACCCTCGCTGTGATCACCGACAGCGCGGCGGCGCAGGTAACCGTGCGTGAAGACATCGGGGGCGCCAAGGTTGCCGTCGCCCCGGACGGCAGCGCCACGCTGCAATAACCCGGCGATAACATTCCCGCCAGCTCATGGCGCCGTTTGCCCCGTAACGGTCGCGTAGGTCGTGCCGTCTTGCCTATTGTTTAGTTTGAGGTCGGGGAGGTGAGACCCAGGTGCAGATCCTGGTTACCGACGCCACCGGCGCACTTGGGCGGCTGGTTGCACGGCAGTTGATCGCTGCCGGGCACACGGTCAGCGGCATTGCTGAGCGGCCGCATCCCTGCCTGGACCGCAACGTCGACCTTGTTTGCGCGTCGCTGCGCAACCGGGCCCTGCAAGAGCTCACCGAGGAAGCCGACGCGGTGATCCACCTGGCCCCCATCGACACCACCGCGCCCGGCAGCGCCGATATCGAGGGCCTCGCGCACGTGACCGATGTGGCCGCCCGCGCCGGCGCACGGCTGCTGTTCGTGTCCCAGGCCGCGGGGCGGCCGGAACTGTACAAGCCGGCCGAGGAACTGGTGTCCACCAGTTGGGGGCCCAGCCTGGTCGTCCGGATCGCCCCGCCGGTGGGCCGGCAGCTCGACTGGATGGTGTGCCGCACCGTGGCCACGCTGCTGCGCACCAAGGTTTCGGCGGAGCCGATGCGGGTGCTGCACGTCGACGATCTGGTGCGCTTCCTGGTCTCGGCGCTCAACACCGACCGCTCCGGTGTGGTGGACCTCGCCTCCCCGGGCACCGTCAACGTGATCACGGCGTGGCGGATGCTGCGATCCGCCGACCCGCGGTCCCGGTTGAATCGGGTGCGCAGCTGGCCGCAGCTCATCCCGGACATGGATATTGCTGCGGTACAGGAGGATTGGGCATTCGAGTTCGGCTGGCAGGCGCTCGAGGCAGTGGCCGACACCGCGCGCGGCCTCGTCGGCCGTCAGATCACCGCCGCGGGTGCCACCGACCACGGGCGCCAACTGGCGCTCCCGGTCGAGGTCGCCCCACGCCCCGCCCCCTCCGGCGAGGAGCACAGCGCGGCGCCCGAGGGTGTCGAGGGCGAATTCGACGACCGGGTCGATCCGCGCTTCCCAATTTTCAGTGCGGGCAACCTCGGCGAGCCGCTGCCGGGGCCGCTCACCCCGATTACCTTGGATGTCCAGCTGAGCGGATTGCGCACCGCGAACCGGGCGCTCAGTCACGTGCTGGCGCTGGGCGGCGTGGTGGGCGAGGAGTGGGGGAACAGGGCCATCGCCGTGTTCGGTCATCGGGCCTATGTCGGGGTTTCGGTCAACATGGTCGCGGCCGCGCAGCTGCCCGGCTGGGATCAGGATGCCGTCGCCCGCAACGCCCTCGTCGGCAGGCCGCACGTCGGAGACCCCCTACCGTTCGGTGAGCCCGCGCTGGCGGGCGGCGCCCTCGGCTACGTCGCCAAAGCCGTCGTCGCGGGACGATCGCTGGCCCTGTTGCGCCACCTCAAGTCCGATACGCGTGCCTACGGCGCGGCGGCCGAAACCGAACACCTCGACGCCGCACAGTTGGGATCGCTGCCCGACGCCGGCCTGGAAGTACGGATTCGCTTGCTGCGGGACCGCATTCACCAAGGCTGGATCCTCACTGCGTTGTGGCTGATCGATTCCGGCGTCACGGCGGCGGCGCTGGAACGCAGCAAGGCGGCGCGCAGCGTACCCGGAGTGGACATGATCATGGACAGCACCGTGGTCGCGACCGAGACCGCCGAGCTCGCCGCGGTCCTGCGGGCCGACCCGCCGCTGTGTGCGCTCGCCCGGGAAGGCAACCTCGCCAGCATCCGCGCGCTGTCTCCCAGCACCGCCGCCGCGGTCGATGCGGCCGTCGCCCGCGTCGCACACCGTGGGCCGGGGGAGGCCGAGCTGGCCAGCCAGACGTATGCCGACGATCCGGTGATGTTGCTGCGCGCGGCCGGAGAAGTCGCGGTGGCCGACGCGGCTTCGACCGAAGTGCCGCCGCCGACGCTGGCCCAGCGGCTGACCACCAGCGCTCGCGACTCCCGCGAGCTGGCCCACGACACCACTCTGCGATTCACCCATCAACTCCGGATGACGTTGCGGGAATTGGGATCCCGTCGAGTCGCGGCGGACCTGATCGACGTCGTCGAGGACGTGTACTACCTGACGTGTGACGAGCTGGTCACCATGCCGGGCGACGCCCGCCTCCGGATCAAACGCCGCCGCGCCGAACGGGAAAGGCTACAGGTGCAGCGCCCGCCCGACGTGATCGACGGGACATGGGTGCCCGTCGAACCGTCAGCCCGATAGCTCGGCCAGCGGGACCTCGACATCGGCCAGCCTGTCGGGGTCGACGGATGTCCGGGACCTGATCAGCGCTTTGACGTCGTCGAGCACATCCCAGATGTTGACGTTCATCCCGGCCAGTACCCGGTTGTCGCCGTCGAGCCAAAACGCGACGAATTCGCGTCCGGGAACGTCGCCCCGGAACACCACGCGCTCGAAGCCGGGCGCGTGCCCCACATACTCCATCCCGAGGTCGTACTGATCGGTGAAGAAATAGGGCAGCTCAGCGTATTCCCCTGGGCTGCCGAGCATCCCGGCCGCCGCCACCACGGGCTGCTTGAGTGCATTGGCCCAGTGCTCCGTGCGGATCCGGCCGCCGAACAGGGGGTGCGCTGCGGCGGCGATGTCGCCGACCGCGTAGATGTCCGGATCGCTGGTGCGCAGTGACGCATCGACCAGCACGCCCCCGTCTCCCATGGCGAGCCCGGCTTGTTCGGCGAGTTCGACGTTCGGCTTGGCCCCGACGGCCACCAACACGGCATCAGCGGACACCGTCGACCCGTCACGCATCTTCAGTCCGGTGGCTTTGCCGCCGGTCGTGGTGATCTCCTCGACCTGCGCCTCGAGCCGTAACTTCACCCCGTGATCGCGATGAAGCCGGGCGAACACCTCGCCCACCGTTTCGCCGAGCGCGGCCACCAGCGGTTGCTTCGCCGTCTCGACGACGGTCACATCGGCGCCACGCTGGCGGGCGGCGGCGGCCACCTCCAGGCCGATCCAGCCGGCCCCCACCACCGCCAGCGAAGACCCTTCGGTAAGAACCGAATCCAGTGACACAGCATCGTCGTAGGTGCGCAGATAGTGGACAGCGTCGGCATCGGATCCGGGTATCGGCGGTCGCCGGGACGCCGATCCCGTCGCCAGCAGCAGCTTGTCGTATCGCATCGTGGTGCCGTCGGGAAGCGCGACGGCATGGTCGCCCGCGTTCACGGCCGACACCCGCGAACCTAGTCTCAAGTCGACATTGTGGTCGCGATACCAGTCGGAGTTCTGCACGGTGAAATCGGTCAGCGACTTCTTGCCGGCCAGATACTCCTTCGAAAGCGGAGGTCGCTCGTAGGGCAGACGCTTCTCATCTGCAAATAAGGTGATTTGTCCGTCAAAGCCACTGTCGCGCAACGCTTCCACCGCTTTTGCTCCAGCAAGTCCACCGCCGATGATGACGAATGTTGTAGGGCTGGCCATGATTGTGACTCCGTCCTGCAGTCGACATGCCCAGCCTACGCGCGCCGGCTTACCGCAAGAGGTCTTGCAAGGTCAGCGCATTGCGCACCGCGTGGCCGCCCAGGTCGTTGTTGAAATACATCCATACGTCCTTGCCGTCGTCCTGCCACGCGGCGATCCGGTCCGCCCACCGCCGCAACTCATCGGTCGAGTAGCTGCCGGCATAGATCTCGTCCTGATCGGGACCGTGCATCCGGATGTACACCAGATCGGTGGTCGCCCGCGGCAGGCACGCCAGCCCGGCGCCGCTCATGACTACGTAGGCGGCGCGACGGCGGGCCAGCAGGTCGAAGACGGCCTCGTCATTCCAGGACGGATGTCGCAGCTCGACGGCCACCCGGATCGACGCCGGCACGCTACCCAGGAAGGCATCCAGGCGCGCGTCGTCACGCTGCAGCTCGGGATGCAATTGAACCAGCAGCACCCCGGCGCGATCACCCAACAGTTCCCAACAGCGCTCGAAGCGCTCGATCCACGGCCCGGCGGACGCCAGACGGCGGTAGTGCGTCAGTCCTCGATGCGCCTTGACCGACATCCTGAAGCCGTCCGGCAACTGTTGACGCCATCCCGCGAAGGTCGAATCCTTCGGCCAGCGGTAGAAACTCGCGTTCAGTTCGACGGTGTCGAACACCTCGATGTAGCGGGCCAGCCGGCGCCCGGTGGGCAGGCCAGGCGGGTACAGCACGTCGGCCCAATGGTTGTAGGACCACCCGGAGGTACCGATCCGCACGGTCAAGCGCTCACCTGCCGGCGCAGTTCGTCGTCCAGCGATGTCCTGATGAGTGCGGCAGCAAGTCGCGCATTGCCTTGCGGCGCAAGGGCTCCGAGCTTTTCGGGCTGGGTGGGCAGACCCAACTTCTTAGCCGCGGCGGTGGCGCGGGCGTCGAAATACGGCCGCACCCAGGTCCACACGTCCTGCACCTCGCGCAGGTATATGTCGGCTCCGGTATCGCCGATTCCGTTGAACCCCTTGAGTAACCGTTTCGCGGCGGCGACGTCGCGTTCACTGCGGTCGGCGAGTTCCCGCAGATCGCCGGAATACTCGTCGCGCACGCGTTCGGCCATGTCGGTGAGCCGGGTGGCCGAACTTTCGTCGTAACGCACGTAGTGGGCGCGGCCGAAGGCGTCGATCATGGTCCGCCGATCGCAGTCCAGCACCGCCTTCGGCGTGCGCAGCCCCGCCTTGAAAAGTTCGCGCCCGGCGCCCATGGCGATGGCGGCATCGATCGGCTTGCTGGCCAGCATGCAGATGACCAGCAGCTGAAACAGCGGCATCGGCTTGTCGGCGAGCTTGATTCGCGCCTCGGCGGCGTAGGTCGTCCCGGCGACGTCGAGCAGCCGTCGCACCGGTTGCTGGCGTTCGGACATACCTGGTCACGTACCCGCGCCGAGTGCTAGCAAACCGCGCCGGTCACTTGGGCGGCAGGCTGCGCGCGTAGCCGACGCCGCGGGCCACCCAGCCCTCGAGCTGTCGTTTGGTCCGCAACCCCGCGGGCTCCACCCGTACCCAGCCGCGAACGTCGCGGCCCGCCATCACCATTGGGCTGACGTGGGCGCGCCGCAGCACGTTGTCGAGCTCATCCGCGGGCACCCGGACCAGCAGACCACCCTGGCCGCTGACGGCCACGGACATGTTGCCGTTCACCAGGAACGCGAGCCCGCCGAACATGCGTTTCTCTTCGATGCCGCGCTCGGAGGCGACGAGTTCGCGGATCTCGTTGGCCAGGTCCTCGTCGTAGGCCATGCGCGGCGCGTCAGTCCAGATCCACCCGGATGGTCAGCAGGTCGCTGCCCATCAGGCGCACCACCGCGCTGTTGAGCCGCGGGAGATCGCCGAGCCGCTGCAGCGGATCGTCGTCTGGCAGCAGGTGAGCGGTGCCGCTGCGCCATCGACCGCCGATGCGCACCCGCACGGCGGGGTTGGCCTTGATGTTGTGGACGTAGTCGGAGTGCTCGCCGTGTTCGGAGACCATCCAGAATTGGTTGTCGACCAGGCGTCCGCCGACGGCGGTGCGCCGCGGCTTACCGCTCTTGCGGCCGGTGGTTTCCAGGATGATCCCGGGCATCTGCCGGCCCACTGGGTTGACCAGCAGGCGCTGCACGCGGTGGACGACTTGGCGTTTGAGAGTCACGGCTCCCATTCAACGCCGACCTCGGCGCCATGTCACAGTGCAACGAAAACAGCCGCCCCCGAAGGGGCGGCTGCCTCGTCATGCCGTTTTAGGTCCCGGGGTTGACCCCGCCGCTGACCTGGCCTGAACCAGAGGTCCCGCCTGCGGGCGTGAACACCTGGAAGCCAGTCGACGTGTTGACGCCCCACTGACCCAGCTGCGGGTTGAACACGACGGGAAGCTGCGTGCCGTCGGGGTCACCCACTGGCGGAACCCACGTGGCCGGGAGCCCGTAGCGAACCGGGTCGTTGTAGTGCCCCGGCGGCGGGAACCCGTTCTGTCCCGGAGGAAGCGGGCTGCCCGGCTGGTTGCAGTTGACGCCCGGCGCGCCCGGGTTACAAATCGGCTGTCCCGGCACGTGTTGGCCCGGACCCGGTACGTCCCGGTCGCCTCCTGGCACGTTCGGACCCGGAATGTTCGGATTTGGCACATTCGGACCGTCCGGACCGGCTTGTGCGATGCCGGCGCCGATGCCGAGCGCCGCGGACGTGATACTTCCGGCCATGAGAGCGCCGGCTGTGATTTTGCTCAGATTCATAAGTGAACCCCCTTGTCGAGCAGTTGGCTGCCTGAACAGCAGCTGAACCAATTGACTTGGTGATTCGCTCACCCCACCGCCCTCATCGGGCAGTCGAACCTCCAACCCCCTGATACCCGAGGCATGGAGGCTGAAAACCTTTTCTCCCAAAGCGCCGGCATCAGGCCAGGTCAGGGCGGGGGACAGGCGGCCCAACGTGCTTGGCCGGGACGCGAGCCAATTTGCTACGCGTCCCGGCCAAGCTCAGGTCAAGCAGCGACCGTAACGGTCTCGGCCACCGGCTCGAGTGCCTGCGCGACGATCTCGGCGACGTCGGTCATCGGTTTGACCGTCAGCGCGTCGAGCACCTCGGCGGGCACGTCGTCCAGGTCCGGCTCGTTGCGCGCCGGGATGAAGACCGTTGCGAGGCCGGCCCGCTGGGCCGCCAGCAGCTTTTGCTTCACACCGCCGATCGGCAACACCCGCCCGTTCAGCGTGACCTCACCGGTCATGCCGACATCGGAGCGCACCTGACGTCCGGTGGCCATCGAGACCAGCGCGGTCACCATGGTGACTCCGGCCGACGGGCCGTCTTTGGGCACGGCACCCGCGGGCACGTGCACGTGGATCCGCCGGTCGAGGGCCTTGGGGTCGACGCCCAACTCGGCAGCGTGGGAGCGCACGTAGGACAGCGCGATCTGCGCCGACTCCTTCATCACGTCACCCAGCTGACCGGTGAGCTGCAAACCCGCCTCACCGTCCGTCGCGCCCGCTTCGATGTAGAGCACGTCGCCGCCGAGGCCGGTGACGGCCAGACCGGTGGCCACTCCGGGCACCGCCGTGCGTTCGGCCGATTCCGGAGTGAACCGCGGACGGCCGAGGTATTCGACCAGATCCGGCTCGTCGATGGTGATCGGATCGGGGGTCTCCGCCAGCTTGGTGGTCACCTTGCGCAGCGCCTTGGCCAGCAGCCGCTCGAACTGGCGCACGCCGGGCTCCCGGGTGTAGTCGGCGGCGATCTTGCGCAGAGCGGCGTCGGTCAGCGTGACCTCGTCCGCGGTCAGCGCCGCCCGG
Source organism: Mycobacterium sp. E2238 (assembly GCF_001672665.1). Lineage (NCBI taxonomy): Bacteria > Bacillati > Actinomycetota > Actinomycetes > Mycobacteriales > Mycobacteriaceae > Mycobacterium > Mycobacterium sp. E2238. The sequence goes on from NZ_LZKF01000246.1 coordinate 93,955, forward strand.
TCCCGCTGCCGGGGCAGCAGGTAGTCCCGCGCAATGGCGACCTTGTCGTCCTCGGTGTAGCCGTCGATCTGCACCAGCTCCATCCGGTCCAGCAGGGCCGAGGGGATGTTCTCGATCACGTTCGCGGTGGCCAGGAACACCACGTCGGACAGATCCAGGTCCAGGTCCAGGTAGTGGTCGCGGAACGTGTGGTTCTGCGCCGGGTCGAGCACCTCGAGCAGCGCCGCGCTCGGGTCGCCCCGGTAGTCGGAACCGACCTTGTCGATCTCGTCCAGCAGCACAACGGGGTTCATCGAGCCCGCCTCACCGATGGCCCGCACGATCCGGCCCGGCAGCGCGCCCACGTAGGTCCGCCGGTGCCCGCGGATCTCCGCCTCGTCGCGCACACCGCCCAGGGCGACGCGCACGAACTTGCGGCCCAGCGCCCGGGCGACGCTCTCACCCAGCGACGTCTTGCCGACGCCGGGGGGACCGGCCAGCACCATCACCGCGCCGGAGCCGCGGCCGCCGACGACTTGCAGCCCCCGCTGAGCGCGGCGGGCCCGCACGGCCAGGTATTCGACGATGCGGTCCTTGACGTCGTCCAGCCCGTGGTGGTCGGCGTCCAACACCCCGCGCGCGGCCTTCAGGTCGGTCGAGTCGTCGGTGTGTGAGTTCCAGGGCAGGTCGAGCACGGTGTCCAGCCAGGTGCGGATCCAGCCGCTTTCCGGGCTTTGGTCGCTGGACCGTTCCAGCTTGCCGACCTCGCGCAGCGCGGCCTCGCGCACCTTTTCGGGCAGCTCGGCGGCCTCGACGCGGGCGCGGTAATCATCGGAACCGTCGGGCTCGCCCTCACCCAATTCCTTGCGGATGGCGGCCAGCTGTTGGCGCAGCAGGAACTCCTTCTGCGTCTTCTCCATGCCCTCGCGCACGTCCTCGGCGATCTTGTCGTTGACCTCGACCTCGGCAAGGTGGTCGCTGGTCCAGTCGATCAGCACCCGCAGCCGCTCGGCGACATCCTCGGTCTCGACCAGTCGCCGCTTCTGCTCGCTGGAGAGGTAGGAGGCGTAGCCGGAGGTGTCCGCCAGCGCCGACGGGTCGGTCAGCCTGTTGACATAGTCGACGATCTCCCAGGCCTCGCGCCGTTGCAGCATGGCCAGCAGCAGCTTCTTGTATTCGGCCGTCAGCGCCTTGACTTCGTCGGTCGGCTCGACGTCGGGAACCTCGGTCACCTCGACCCACAGCGCAGCACCGGGCCCGGACGCTCCCGCCCCGATCTGCGCCCGGCGCTCACCGCGCACGACGGCCGCTGTGCCGCCGCCTGCGATGCGTCCGACCTGCAAAATCTTGGCGATCACACCGTGCGACGGGTACCGGTCGTCCAGCCGGGGCGCGATCAGCAGCTGCCCGGATTCACTCGCCTGAGCAGCGTCGATCGCCGCCCGCGCGGCCTCGTCGAGCGCGACGGGAACGACCATTCCGGGCAACACGATGGTGTCGGTGACAAACAGCACCGGCATCGATTTGGCTTCAGCCATCAATCCTCCAAAAACTGAGTCTGATGCGCTCAACCCAGGCGGGCGTCGGTTTGTTCCCCCCGGACGCTCCGCCGCGGGTCAGCCGGCGGAATGTGGTGGCTATCACGTTGGCGGTCTTGGATAATCGGCTCGTGCCGCTGACGCGCACCGCCCCGACCGCCCTCGACCCGGATGTCCTCGAATCCGCGGCCAGAGATCTCGCCTCAGCGGGCGCCATCACCTTCCTCGTCGGCGACGAGGCGGTCACCTATGCCGTCGAGGGCTCGACGATCCGCGTCGGCGAGGGGCAGCGCACCGGAGACGCCGTCGTCCGGCTGTCCCGACGGGCCTGGGACGACATGGTTGGCCAAATCCGCACGGCGATCAACCTCCTGCTCAGCGACGAATTGTCCTTTGAGCGGGGTGGCTTCGACCAGCTGGCCGACTGGGACCCGGTCCTGCGGTACCTGCATGCCGGGGTGCCGCCCTACGATCCGGCCCGCGCCGACTTGGCGGGGCGTGACCCGCTCGCCACGTTCACGCTGGACGAGAACGACGCCGAGTTGACCGCACAGCTGCAAACCATGGGCTACCTGCACGTCAGGGGTGTCTTCGCCACCGACGAGATGCGGGCCGCCAACCGCGAAGTCGACCGCCTCGCGGCCGAGGCCCGGCTGGGGGACGACCGTTCGTGGTGGGTCACCGACGAGGACGGCGGCAGCGCGCTGTGCCGGTTGGTCTACGCGACGCTGCGCTCACCCGTCCTCGCCGCCTTGGAAAACGACCCGAGGATTCGCAGGCTGGGCACCCTCATCGATCCCGCGCTGCGGCCCGCACCCGACCGGATGGAAGGCAGCGCGGTGCTGCTCAAGGTGCCCGGAAACACCAGTGGGCTGTCCAACATCCCCTGGCATCAGGACTGCGGCATGGGTGGACACGCCCTCATGTGCCCCGCGGTGAGCATCGGCATCCAGCTGACCGGCTCGGACGCCTCGACCGGCAACCTTCAGGTGGTGCCGGGCAGCCACGGCCAGGCGATTCACTACCGCTGGGAACATCGGCTCCAAGGGGTACCGGTGGTCAGCATCGACACCGCCCCCGGCGACGTGACCGTCCATGTCCAGGACCTGATGCACGCCTCACCCCGGCCGACCGCCACCGGGGGCCGCCGCACGATGTATGTCACTCACTATCCGCCGCAGCTCTTCGAACACGTCGGGCCCGGCGAGGCATTCAACGACCTGGTGCGCAACCGCACGGAACGCGTCGCCCGCCTGCAGTAACGCGGTCACGCGGGCGGCTGGACGGGCCCCAGGCGTTCCAGTTGCGTGACGTGTTTGGGGGAGAGCTCCTCGAGACAGGTGACACCCAACAGGCGCATGGTGCGGATCACGCCTTCGGCGAGGATGTCGATCGCGCGGGCGACGCCGGGCTCCCCGCCGGCCATCAGCCCGTACAGGTAGGCGCGTCCGACGAGCGTGCACCGCGCGCCTAGCGCGATCGCCGCCACGATGTCGGCACCCGACATGATGCCGGTGTCCAGCAGGATCTCGGTGTGCTTGCCGACCTCGCGCGAGACCGAGGGCAACAGGTGGAACGGCACCGGGGCCCGATCCAGTTGGCGCCCACCGTGATTCGACAACACGATGCCGTCGACGCCGCGCTCGACGACGGCGCGCGCGTCGTCGAGCGTCTGGATGCCCTTGACCACCAACTTGCCGGGCCACTGGGCCTTGATCCACTCCAGGTCATCGAAGGTGAGGCTGGGGTCGAACATGGTGCTCAGATACTCGGCGACGGTCCCCGGCCAGCGGTCCAGCGACGCGAAGGCCAGCGGCTCGGTGGTCAACAGGTCGAACCACCATTTCGGGTGCGGTACCGCGTCCAGGACGGTGCGCAGTGTCAGCGTCGGCGGGATCGTCATCCCGTTGCGGTTGTCGCGCAGCCGGGCGCCCGAGACCGGGACGTCGACGGTGGCCAGCAGGGTGTCGAAGCCGGCATCCGCGGCGCGCTGGACCAGTGCCATCGAGCGTTCCCGGTCGCGCCACATGTACAGCTGAAACCACTTCCTGCCCTGGGGAACAGCGGTCACCAGGTCCTCGATCGCGCAGGTGCCCAGGGTGGACAGCGAGAACGGAATGCCCGCCTTGGCCGCCGCCGCCGCGCCCGCGATCTCGCCCTCGGTGTGCATCAGTCGGGTGAATCCGGTGGGCGCGATGCCGAATGGCAGGACCACCGGCTGGCCCAGCACATTCCAGCCCGCGGTGACGTTGCTGACGTCCCGCAGGATTGACGGGTGAAACTCGATGTCGCGGAACGCCTGCCGGGCGCGCTGGATCGAAAGCTCGTCCTCTGCGGCGCCGTCGGTGTAGTCGAACGCCGCCTTGGGCGTGCGGCGTTTGGCGAGGCGTCGCAGATCTTCGATGGTGTGCGCGGCCTCGAGGCGGCGCTTGGTCGCGTCGAACTGCGGCCGCTTGAACTGGATCAGCGGCGCGAGGTCGCGAACCGTGGGCACTCGTCGTTTGACGGCCTTCCGTCTTTTGGATTCCACAGTGTGCAACCGTAGTCACATGGAATCGACGAGCGACCCCTTCGATCTCCAGCGCTTCGTCGACGCGCAGGCCCCGGTGTATCGCAACGTGGTCGAGGAGCTGCGCTCCGGTCGCAAACGAAGTCACTGGATGTGGTTTGTCTTCCCGCAGTTGCGCGGGTTGGGCGGCAGCCCGACCGCGGTGCACTACGGCATCTCCTCGCTCGAGGAGGCCCGCGCCTACCTTCGGCACGAAGTGCTCGGGCCGCGATTGCGTGAGTGCACTCGGCTGGTCCACGCGGTGCGGGACCGATCGGTCGCCGACATCTTCGGCTCGCCCGACGACCTGAAGCTGCGCTCGTCGATGACGCTGTTCGCCCGCGCCGCGGACGACAACGAGGATTTCCTCGCGGTCCTCGACAAGTACTACGACGGCGGGCAGGACCAGCTGACTGTGGAACGCCTAGGCGGGGCTTAAAATTCGCCAGCCGTGCGGTTCCACGACCAGCGCGTCCACCACCTCTTCCGGCGGGGCCGATGACCCGCCGACGACCCGCTTGTGTGACGTGCCCAGTTCCGAGAGCGCCACCCGCATCGGCTCGTCGTCGATGTTGAGCGCGACCAGCAGCGCGTCGTCGCCGCTGCGGGTCTCGTAAAGGTAATGCCGGTTTTCCAGTCTTAGCGCGGTGGTCGACGCCCTGTGTAGCCACGGGTGACGACGGCGCAACCCGACCAGGAACTGGTGCAACGCCCACATCTCGGCACCAAACGCATCCAATTGCACTGGGGGAGAGGCGAACTCGGGACGAACCGCGTCGTCCCCGCCGTAGCGTTCCTCCTTGACGCCGCGGAATCCGAGCTCGTCGCCCGCGTAGATGCTCGGGACCCCGCCGACGGTGAGCATGGTCACCAGCGCATGGGCCACGTGCTCGGGGCGGTCGAGCCGGCTGGCGATGCGGGTGACGTCGTGGTTGCCGATGAAAGTGAGCGGGACGAAGCCGGCCAGGAACTCGCCATGCCGCTGCAGCGCCCAGTCCAGCTCGAAGAAGTTGCCGTCGTTGAGGGCGCTCCAGATCGCCTTCCACAGCTCGTATTGGGTGGCCGAGTCGAAGGTGGCGGCCCGTACGACGGCGGCGTAGTCGCCGTGGATGAGCTCACCCACGAACCAGGCGTCGGGGAAGCGCTCGCGCACCCGCGGCAGCGTTGACGCCCAAAACCGTTCCGGCACGGTGTATGCCGCGTCGAGTCGCCAGCCGTCGGCGCCGCGTTCCAGCCAGTGCGCCATCACGTCCGCGGTGTAGTCGACCACTTCGGGGTTGTCGTGGTTGAGCGTGATCAGTTCCGAGTGGCCCTCGAACGTGTGAAAGCGTCCCGGACGCCCCCGAAACCAGCGCGCGGCCGCCTCATTGTTCGGCGCCTGCTGGTAGCGGGGGAAGTCCAGGCCGACGTGATTGAACACGCCGTCGAGCAGGATGCGCAGGCCGCGGCCACGGGCCTCGGCGACGAGATGGTCGAAATCATCGTCGTCCCCGAGCCGCGGATCGATGCGGTAGTGGTCGGTGGTGTCGTAACCGTGGGTGCGCGAGGCGAAGATCGGGCCCAGCGCAACGCCGGACGCGCCCAGCGCGATGGCGTGGTCGAACCAGTCGACGAGCCGCCGCAGCCGGTGTTCTTCCGGCCGCGGCGGCTCCGACGAAGGAAAGGCGCCGACGAACCCCAGCGGATAGACCTGCCACCAGATCGCGTGTTCTACCCAGGCCGGTGCCGTCACTGCGTCAGCCGACGGTGGCCAGCGTCTGGGCGGCGACAATCGCTTGTGCCACGCCGGAAATGATGGCCGCGGCCTTCAGCGCCTCCTGGATGGTCTCCCGGGTGACTCCCGCCTCGCGCAGCGTGTGCTCGTGGGAGGCCACGCAGTCCGGGCATCCGTTGATCGACGACACCGCGAACGACCACAGCTCGAAGTTCGCCTTCTCCACGCCGGGATTGGCGATGATGTTCATCCGCAATCCCGCACGCAGGTCGTCGTACTTGCCGTCGAGGAAGCCCCGGCCACGGTAGAACACGTTGTTCATGCCCATGATCGATGCGGCTCCCAGCGCCGCGTTGTACGCCTCGGCGGACAGGATGTCGGCCGCCTCGGCACCGATCTCGCTGATTACCTGAGCGTTTCGCGTCGCCGCGGCGCTCGCCAGCAGGGTGCCCCACAGCTGCTCCTCGTTGAGCTCGGTCGTGCGCGTGATCGAGCCGAGGTTGAGCTTGAGGTCCTTGGCGTACTCGGGCAGCGCTTCCTTGAGGTTTTCTACGCTCATCTCGCCTCCCTGATCAGACCCTACGTGACTAAGCCGAGGCCTTGAGCAGCTCGGCGGCATTCAGCGTCGGGTCGCCCTTGCGCCAGTTGCAGGCGCACAGCTCGTCGGACTGCAACGCATCGAGGACCCGCAACACTTCCTCGACGTTGCGCCCCACCGATCCGGCGGTGACCGACACGAACTGGATCTCGTTGTTGGGGTCCACCAGGAAGGTCGCCCGGTCGGCCACACCGTCGGCGTTGAGAACGCCGGTGGCCAGGCTCAGCTCACGCTTGATGTCCGAGAGCATCGGAAACGGCAGCTTCTTCAGGTCCTCGTGCTGCGCGCGCCAGTTGAAGTGCACGAATTCGCTGTCGATCGAGACGCCCAGGACCTGCGCGTCGCGGTCGGCGAACTCGTCGTTGAGCTTGCCGAACGCGGCGATCTCGGTCGGGCACACGAAGGTGAAGTCCTTGGGCCAGAAGAACACAACGCGCCACTTCCCGTCGTGGTCCTCGTTGGTGACAGTGGTGAAGTAGTCCTCGGGCTGCTTGGCGTCGACCTTGGACAAGTCGCCCGCGATCAGCGCGGTGAGCTCATAGGCGGGAAACTGGTCGCCGATGGTCAGCAAAGGCATGGCTCTCCTAATTTGGATTCACTCAAGAATAGCTTTCTCTGCCAATGCTGCCCGCTCGGCCGGTCTGAAGTAAAGGTGATATTTCCCACTACACTTATAGGCATGCCCGATAAGATTTATCAGCCGACGATCGCCGGCCTCCGCGCGTTCGCCGCCGTCGCCGAAAAGCGTCAGTTCAGCGGCGCCGCAACCACTCTCGGAGTCAGCCAGTCCACGTTGTCGCAGGCGCTCGCGGCGCTGGAGACCGGGCTCGGCACCCAGCTGGTCGAGCGCTCGACGCGGCGTGTCCTCTTGACGGCGGAGGGCGCGGAGCTGTTGCCGCGCGCCCAGGCCGTCATCGAGGCGGTGGACGCGTTCACCGCCGCCGCCGCGGGTTCGTCCGATCCGCTGCGGGGCGGCATGCGACTGGGACTGATCCCGACGGTCGCGCCCTACGTCCTGCCGACCGTGCTGGCCGGCCTGACCGAGCAATTCCCCGGAATGACCTTGCGGGTGACCGAAGACCAGACCGAACGGCTGATGACGGTATTGCGCGAGGGCGCACTCGATGCGGCCCTCATCGCCCTGCCCGCCGACAGCGGCGGTGTCACCGCGATCCCGATCTACGACGAGGATTTCGTCCTCGCGCTCCCGCCCGGACATCCGCTGTCGGGAAAGCGGCGAGTTCCGGCGACGGCACTGGCCGATCTGCCCCTGCTGCTGCTGGACGAGGGACACTGCCTGCGCGATCAGGCGCTGGACGTGTGCCACAAGGCGGGCGTTCGACCGGAGCTGGCCAATACGCGGGCGGCGTCACTGGCCACCGCGGTGCAGTGCGTGACCGGCGGCCTGGGGGTGACGCTTATCCCGCAGAGCGCGGTGCCGGTCGAGGCGACGAGAAGCCGCCTGGGCCTGGCGCAGTTCGCCGCGCCGCGCCCGGGACGGCGCATCGGGCTGGTGTACCGCTCGTCGAGCGGTCGTGACGAGTCCTACCGGCAATTAGCCGACATGATCGGCAGATTGATCAGCGACGAACATCCCGTCCGGCTGATCAAATAGCGCGGCCGCCGCGGGTAGGTTCTGCCTATGGAAAAGGTCATCGCCGTCCTCATGCGTGCCGATTCGGACGAGGGGTGGTGCGCCCGCCAGCGCGGCCCCGTCGCCGACGCCTTGTTGGAATTGGGCCTGCCGGGGTTGTCGGTCAACGTCCGCGACGACGCCGTGCGCCACTCGCTGATGACGCTCACGACGCTGGATCCGCCGGTCGCGGCGGTGGTGAGCATGTGGACCCAGCAGTGCTACGGCGAGCAGATGTCCGCAGCGCTGACCCTGCTGGAGGCCGAATGCGAACAGCTCGCCGCCTACCTGGTAACCGAATCGGTTCCGCTCAAAGCGCCGGTAACCGAATCCGGTTCGCGCACAGCGGGTTTAGCCAACATTGCGCTGCTGCGCCGGCCCGCCGGCCTGGACCAGGAGACCTGGCTGGCCCGGTGGCAGCGAGACCACACCTCGGTGGCGATCGAGACGCAGTCGACCTTCGGCTACACCCAGAACTGGGTGGTGCGCGCCCTCACCCCGGACGGACCGGGAATCGCGGGCATCGTCGAGGAGTTGTTCCCGCAGGAGGCGATCACCGATCTCAAGGCGTTTTTCGGTGCCGCCGACGACGACGACTTGCAGGACCGACTGGGCCGAATGGTCGCCAGCACCACGGCGTTCGGCGCCAACGAGAACATCGACACCGTCCCCACCAGCCGCTACGTATTCAAGACACCGTTCATCGAGGAACCCACATGACATCTCTGCGTGATGCCGTCGGCCTGGCCGCGGCGGAAAACGGCCTGGCGGTGGTGTCCACCGTTCGGGCCGACGGAACGGTGCAGGCTTCGCTGGTCAACGTCGGCCTGTTGCCGCATCCGGAAAGCGGCCAGGAGGTGTTGGGGTTCACCACCTACGGCAAGGTCAAGCTGGCCAACCTGCGCGCACGGCCGCAACTGGCGGTCACCTTTCGCAAGGGCTGGCAGTGGGCGACGGTCGAGGGCCGCGCCGAGCTGGCCGGCCCCGAGGACACGCAGCCCTGGCTGACCACGGACGACCAGCTGCGGCTCTTGCTCCGCGACGTCTTCACCGCCGCGGGCGGCACGCATGACGACTGGGACGAATACGACCGCGTGATGGCCCGGGAGCGGCGCGCCGTCGTGCTGATCGCGCCCACCCGCGTCTACAGCAACGGCTGACGTCGTTAGGCTGCAGCGGTGACGCTGCAGATCGATGACGAAAACCGGGTGCGCACCCTCACGCTGAACCGGCCCGAGGCGCTGAACGCATTCAACGAAGCCCTGTACGACGCGACCGCCGAGGCGCTGTTGGCCGCCGCCGACGACCCCGAGGTCGCGGTGGTGCTGCTGACCGGCGCGGGCCGCGGCTTCAGCGCCGGTACTGACCTCGCCGAGATGCAGGCCCGCATCACCGATCCGGATTTCGCCCCGGGCAAGCACGGTTTCGTCGGGCTGATCGACGCCCTCAGCGCGTTCCCCAAGCCGCTCATCTGCGCGGTCAACGGTGTGGGCGTGGGCATCGGCGCCACGATCCTCGGCTACGCCGATCTTGCCTTCATGTCATCGACGGCCCGCCTCAAGTGTCCGTTCACCAGCCTGGGGGTGGCCCCGGAAGCGGCCTCGTCGTACCTGCTGCCGCAGCTGGTGGGCCGGCAGAATGCCGCCTGGCTGTTGATGTCCTCGGAATGGGTCGACGCTGAGGAGGCGCTGCGGATGGGCCTGGTCTGGCGGGTCTGCGACCCCGAGGATCTGTTGCCCGAAGCCCGTCGGCACGCGGAAACCCTTGCCAGCCGCCCCATTTCAAGCTTGATGGCGGTCAAGCACACGATGATCGAACCGGTGCGGCCGGAAATCGCGGCAGCCACCGCGCGGGAAAACGCTCACTTCGCCGAATTGATGGGCGCACAGGCCAACGCGGCGGCCCTGGCGGACTTCAACAAAGCCCGGGGCTAAAGCGACGGAGCGGTCTCGAGATTCGCCGACGCGGCGATGATGGCCCGCAGTGTCCTCTTACAACGTCCGCAATCGCCACCGGCACCGCATGCGGCCGCGACCTCTTTGGAGGTGGAGGCACCGCGCGCAACCACTTCGGACACCGTGTGGTTGGTGACGCCGACACACAGGCACACATACATCAGTGCATCCCCTGCATGCGGGCGACATCCCCTTCGTCGGCGGCGTGGCCAAGCGAGCGCACTTTGTCCTCCCTCTCGGCATCCCGGGTTTATCGGGATTTGAAGAAGTAGTACCGAACCCAGACCGTTATTAGTTGAGTCTAACCTAAGTTCGTTAGCGCAGTCTAACCTTACCCGCTAGCAACGTGCCGCACCCGGGCCGCGAGCGACACACACTGAGCACAGCCATACCTTGCTGGAAGATCGCCACGCGTCGTGGCAAAGTGCGGGTACGGCCCGGCACGGTGTGTTCAGCCCAGCGCACCCGGCCCGGAGCCACGAAATGACCACCGTTTCACGTCACCGTAGGGGAGTGATCATGCAAGGGGATCCGGATGTTTTGCGCCTGCTCAACGAGCAGTTGACCGGCGAGCTCACCGCGATCAACCAATATTTCCTGCACTCGAAGATGCAGGACAACTGGGGGTTCACCGAGCTTGCCGAGCACACCCGGGCCGAGTCCTTCGACGAGATGCGGCACGCGGAGGCGATCACCGATCGCATCCTGCTGCTCGATGGGCTGCCGAACTACCAGCGTCTCTTCTCGCTGCGCATCGGCCAGACGCTGCGCGAGCAGTTCGAGGCCGACCTGGCCATCGAGTACGAGGTGATGGACCGGCTGAAGCCCGGCATCATCATGTGCCGCGAGAAGCAGGACACCACGAGCGCCAACCTGCTGGAAGAGATCGTGGCCGATGAGGAAAAGCACATCGATTACCTCGAGACGCAGCTGGAGCTGATGGACAAGCTCGGCGTGGAGCTCTACTCCGCGCAGTGCGTTTCGCGCCCGCCGAGCTGACGCGCCCACGCCTTTCGCGGGTTTTGGTTGCCACGGGTTGACCGTGGGCACTCACTACCATCGAAAGCCGTGGAAAGGCGGGCATGACGAAGGCGACACCAGCGGCGGCTCCGGCCGGCCGCACTTCGGATTCGGGACCCGGGGACGTCGCGGTCGACCCGCAGCGACGCAACTTCATCTTCGTGGCGATCCTGCTCGGCATGCTGATGGCCGCGCTGGACCAAACGATCGTGGCGACAGCGTTGCCCACCATCGTCGCCAATCTCGGTGGCGCAGGCCATCAATCGTGGGTCGTCACCAGCTACCTGCTCGCCTCGACCATCATCACCGCCCTCGTCGGCAAGTTCGGTGACCTGTTCGGCCGCAAGCGCGTTTTCCAGGCGGCCGTCGTGTTCTTCGTCACCGGGTCGGTGCTGTGCGGGCTCTCGAGCTCGATGGGCATGTTGGTCGCGTCACGCGCGCTGCAGGGCATCGGCGGCGGCGGGCTGATGGTGACCGCGATGGCGCTGATCGGCGAGGTGATCCAGAACGCCCAGCGCCAGGTGAAGTGGTCGGTGAAGTAGCCGCCGAGCAAGGGACCGATCACGGTGGTGACGCCGAATACCGCGCCCATCGCGCCCTGATAGCGGCCACGGTCCCGCAGCGGGATCACCTCGCCGATCAGCGCCATCGCGGTCACCATCAGCCCGCCGCCGCCGATGCCCTGCAGCGCGCGTGACGCG
>NZ_LZKF01000247.1:0-965 GCF_001672665.1 Mycobacterium sp. E2238
ACCTTGACGTGGTCGAAGTGCGGCACGTCGCTGAAATCGCTCCACCCGGAGCACACCAGCGCCCGCTCACCCAGCTCCGCGCACGCCGCGCCGATCAGAGCGACCGTGTCGGCCGGCGATTCGGCAACCGGCATGCTGCCAAAGCCGAAGCAAATCGGCGGTGTCCCCTTCGCGATCCACGACAACACCTCGTCGTCGGTATCGGTGGGCAGCTCCATCGTCAGCGATCCAACGAAAGGACGCTGGCCGCCCCATTTCGCCCATTCGGCAGCGAGCCCGGGGAAGCACACCTCGTCGTAGGCCTGGATTTCCAATGACCCACGTTCTGCGATCCGTCGCGGCGAGGCAACCGTGGCCGTGGGCAAGCCGAGTTCACGGCGCTGGCGGTCCTCGGCCCTCTTGTTCATGCGCCAGCACACCCAGTCGTACACCGCCATTCCGGTGCGAACCATCGGCCCCGGCAGCATCGGAATCAGCTGCCCGTTCGGCCGCATCGGGATGTAATGCAGCGTGGCCAGCGGAATGTTGTAGTGTTCCGCGACGTTGGCGGCGGCCTGCTCGAAATTCAGGCCGGTGCACAATAGGTCAGCGTCGGCGGCGAGGGACGTCAGCGCCGCGCTGACCTCGCCCCAATGCCGGATGAGGGGCTCCCAGACCTTGCGCATCAACCTGATCGGGCTGCGGATCGTCCAGATGTTCCGGAAGAACTCAGCCCACATGTTGCGGAGGAACTCCTCGTCCAGGAAGTCGTGCAGTTCCGGGCCGTACGGGACCGCCGCGAGCCCGGTGGACTCGGCGAAACCCATCAATTCCGGTGGGACGGCCACGGCCACGTCGTGCCCTCGGCGCAGCAGCTCGCGGCCGACCGCTGCCAATGGCTCGATGTCGCCGCGCGTTCCGTAGCCGGCGAGGGCGAATTTCGTCACGGGTCCTAGCCTTGCAGTTGCCGTGCGCCGGCGCCCACC
>NZ_LZKF01000248.1:0-29639 GCF_001672665.1 Mycobacterium sp. E2238
CGAAGGTGTCGATCGCCTTCGCGGCGATCGCCATGCGCGGCGCGATCCGCACCGGCCGGGTGCGGGCGGCGGTCAGCATCCATTCGGCTGCCTCTTCCGACGTGAGCGCCGGCATGCCCTCGTAGGCCTTCGTCGGCGCGATCATCGGCGTGGCCACCAGCGGGTAGTACAGCGTCGTCGAGTGCACGCCCTTGTGGCCCCACTCGGTCTCCACGACGCGGCTGACCGCCGAGAGTGCCGCCTTGGACGCGTTGTAGACCGCGAACAGCGGCGACGCCTCCGACAGCACCCCCCACGTCGAGACGTTGATGATGTGGCCGTCGCCGCGCTCGAGCATGCCGGGCGCCAGCCCGCGGATCAGCCGCAGCGGCGCGTAGTAGTTGAGCACGATCGTCCGCTCGACGTCGTGCCAGCGCTCCAGCGACTTGGCCAGCGGCCGGCGGATGGACCGGCCGGCGTTGTTGATCAGGATGTCCACCCCGCCGAGCCGCTTTTCGACGTCGGCGACCAGCGCATCGACGGCGTCCATGTCGGAGACGTCGCACGGCAGGGACAGGGCGGTGCCACCCGCCGTGGTGATCCGTTCCGCGAGCGCGTCGAGCAGCTCCCGTCGACGGGCGACGACGGCCACCGTCGCGCCCGCGCGGCCCAGCAGTTCGGCCGCGGCCTCGCCGATGCCCGACGACGCGCCGGTGAGCAGGATGCGCTTGCCGTTGAGGTCGACCGGCTTAATGGCGGGCCGGTTGATGAGCACCTGCGGGGCCATCGGCGGGCGCATGGTGGCCAGGACCAGCTGATCGGCGATCCGGCGCAGGGGACTCTTGCTCACGAGGGGAGTCTAGGGGCGCCCTTGAATCCCACGAGCGTCACGCCAGCGTGACTCGCTAGAAGTAGCGGGGGAACCGGCTCCAGTCCGGCGGCCGCTTCTCCAGGAAGGCGTCGCGGCCCTCGACGGCCTCATCGGTCATGTAGGCCAGCCGCGTGGCCTCGCCCGCGAACAGCTGCTGGCCGACCAGCCCGTCATCGAGCAGGTTGAAGGCGAACTTCAGCATCCGTTGCGCCTGAGGCGATTTGGCGTTGATCTCGGCGGCCCACTCGATGCCCGCCTTCTCCAGGTCGGCGTGGTCGATGACCGCGTTGACCGCGCCCATGTGGTGCATCTGCTCGGCGGTGTACGCGCGGCCGAGGAAGAAGATCTCGCGGGCGAACTTCTGGCCCACCTGGCGCGCCAGGTACGCGCTGCCATAGCCGCCGTCGAAGCTGCCGACGTCGGCGTCGGTCTGCTTGAACCGGGCGTGCTCGCGGCTGGCCAGGGTGAGGTCGCAGACCACGTGCAGGCTGTGCCCGCCGCCGGCCGCCCAGCCGTTGACCAGGCAGATGACCACCTTGGGCATGAACCGGATCAGCCGCTGCACCTCCAGAATGTGCAGCCGGCCGGCGCGGGCCGGGTCGACGGTCTCGGCGGTGTCGCCGCTCGCGTACTGGTAACCGCTGCGCCCCCGGATGCGCTGATCGCCGCCGGAGCAGAACGCCCAGCCGCCGTCCTTGGGCGACGGACCGTTGCCGGTCAGCAGCACCACGCCGACGTCGGGGGACATCCGCGCGTGGTCGAGCACCCGGTAGAGCTCGTCGACGGTGTGTGGCCGAAACGCGTTGCGCACCTCCGGCCGGTTGAACGCCACCCGCACGGTCGCGTCGGTGGCGTGGCGGTGGTAGGTGATGTCGGTCAGGTCGTCAAAACCTGCCACGGGCCGCCAGGCCTGGGCGTCAAAGGGATTGTCAGTCAAGGCTTTCGAACTCCTATAACGGGTCCAGGCGGAACACGGCGCAGCGGCCGGCCAGGGCTTCGAATTCGTCGGGGCGCCCCTCAGTGACGAGCCCGGCCCGCTTCATGAAGCCGACGCCCGTCGGCACCTCGGTTGGGAAGAGTCGCAGGATCGGGCGCGCGTCGTCGGCGGACAGCTCGGCCATCCGTACCCGCTGGGCGTGACGACCACGCGCGATGGTGGCCTCGCCGGCGGCCCGCACGTTGGCCACCCAGTCGGCGCCGGGGAACCCGGCGACGACGTACTGCCGGCCGTCGACGGTCATGGGGGTCACCGGGGTCGAGCGTGGCGCGCCGGACCTGCGGCCGGGCGCCGTCAGCACGACGGGGCTCTCGCCGCCGAAACTCATTCCCAGCCGCGACATCTGGATGAAGACCTTGTTGGCCGGCTTCAGCCACCACGGCGGTTTGATCGGTTTGCCGCTTCCCATAGGCAGCGACGTTACCTCGCGGCCATTTAGGCGCCGAATGTGAAGTTAGTTTCACACTCGGACGCGAACGTGAAACTAACTTCACGCTCGACGCAGCGCACTTGCGCCGATGGCGTCCAGCCGTTCCAGCGCCTCGGGATCCAGGGTGACGTCGCCCGCGCCGAGGTTTTCCTCGAGGTGCCCGACGGATCGGGTGCCCGGGATCAGCAACGTGTTCGGCGCGTGCGCCAGCAGCCACGCCAAGCCGACCTGGGCGCCGGTGACGCCGAGCTCGCCGGCGATCTCGGCCACCACCGGATGGTCGGCGACCTTCGGAAAGCCGGGGAACGACGATCCCAGCGGGAAGTAGGGCACCCACGCGATGCCCTCGGCCGCGCACAGCTGCAGCGTGTCCTCCTGCGAACGGTCGAGCAGACTGTAGGCGTTCTGCACGCAGGCGATGCCGGCCGGCAACGCGCGGCGCACCACGTCGAGCGGCACGGCGCTGATGCCGATCGCGCCGATCTTGCCCTCGTCGCGCAGCGCGATCATCTCGGCGAGCTGGTCGTCGACGTCCACCTGCTGATCGCCCTCGGCGGCCACGCCGGGGCCGAGGTCCATGCGCCGCAGGTTGACCACCGGGACGCAGTCCAGGCCGAGCTGACGCAGGTCGTCCTCGACTGCGGCGCGCAGCTCGGCGGGCTTTTGCGCCGCCGCCAGCGGCATGGGCTGTTCGCCGGTGAAGCGCGCGCCGACCTTGCTGACGATGACGAGGTCGTCGGCGTAGGGGAACAGCGCCGCCCGGATCCGTCGGTTCACCTCGCCCGGGCCGTAGAACGACGCCGTGTCGACGTGGTTGACCCCGAGCTCGACCGCGCGGCGCAGCACCGCGGCCGCGTCCTCGACGGATGGGGCCTCGAACAACTGCATTGCGCCGTAGCCGATGCGCGCGACGGTCGACCCGCCGATGCTGCCGTGACCGCCGGGCCGTGGTGTGTCCGTCATGAGTGCTCCCTCGTGCCACACTGGAGAAGATGCGGAGGGTCCTCCGCTTATTTGAGCGTAGCAGAAACGGAGGAGCCTCCGCTTGGCCGAGATCCGATCGGACGCGCGCCGCAATCGCGAGCGGCTAATCGAGGTGGCGACGGCGGCGTTCGCCACCGCCGACGGGCGACCGGTGTCGCTGGAGGCCATCGCCCGCGAGGCGGGCGTCGGGATCGGCACGCTCTACCGCCATTTCCCGAATCGAGAGGCGCTGGTGGAGGCGATCTACCGCGCCGAGCTCGACGAAGTGGCCGCGACGGCCGAACGGCTGCTCAAGCGCCACCCGCCCGAGACGGCGTTGCGCCGCTGGATGGACCGCTACGCGTCATTCGTGGCCGCCAAGCGTGGGATGGCGGAGTCGTTGCAGGCGATCTTCGCCTCCGGCGCAATGCAGGCCAACCAGACTCGGGACAGCATCGTCGGCGCCGTCGACCTGCTGTTGCGGGCCGGCGCCGAGGACGGCAGCCTGCGCGCCGACGTGCAGGCCGACGACGTGGTGTCGAGCCTGATCGGCATCTTTTTGGCCAGCGGCTCGCCGGAGCAGACCGGCCGCATGCTCGACCTGCTGGTCGCCGGCATCGCCGCCGCCTGATCACCGAGCGTCACGCCAGCGTGACGGCAGCCGGCGAGCGCCACGCTGGCGTGAAGCTCGGCCGGAAGGC
Source organism: Mycobacterium sp. E2238 (assembly GCF_001672665.1). NCBI lineage: Bacteria > Bacillati > Actinomycetota > Actinomycetes > Mycobacteriales > Mycobacteriaceae > Mycobacterium > Mycobacterium sp. E2238. The sequence goes on from NZ_LZKF01000248.1 coordinate 3,942, forward strand.
CCTAGCCGACAGCGCGGTCGGCGCCCTCCCAGAACCGCGCGCGCACGGCCTTCTTGTCCGGCTTGCCCAGCGCGGTCACCGGCACCGAGTCGACGACGATCACCTGCTTGGGCGATTGCACCGAACCCTTGCGCTCCTTGACGGCGGACTGGATCTCGACGGTCACCCGCGCCACCGACTCCTCATCGGAGGGGTGGTCGGGCCGCAGCACGATCACGGCGGTGACGGCCTCGCCCCACTTCTCGTCCGGGGTGCCGATCACGCACACCTGCGCGACGGCCGGGTGCTCGGCGACGACGTCCTCGACCTCGCGCGGGAACACGTTGAACCCGCCGGTGACGATCATGTCCTTGACCCGGTCGACGATGAACCAGAAGCCGTCCTCGTCCTCGCGGGCCATGTCACCGGTGTGCAGCCAGCCGTCCTTGAACGTCTTGGCCGTCTCCTCGGGCAGGTTCCAGTACCCGCCGGAAAGCAGCGGCCCGGACACGCAGATCTCGCCGACCTCGCCCTGCGGCACCGGCTTTCCGTCGGCGTCCAGCAGCGCCGTGCGGGCGAACAGGGTGGGCCGCCCGCAGGAGGTGAGCCGCTTCTCGTCGTGGTCCTTCTTGGCCAGGTACGAGATCACCATCGGGGCCTCGGACTGCCCGTAGTACTGGGCGAAGATCGGTCCGAAGCGGCGGATGGCCTCGGCCAGCCGCACCGGGTTCATCGCCGAGGCGCCGTAATAGACGGTTTCCAGCGAGGACAGGTCACGGGTGTGCGAATCCGGGTGGTCCATCAGCGCGTAGATCATCGACGGCACCAGCATGGTCGCGGTGATCTTCTGCTCCTCGATCACCCGCAGCACCTCGGCCGGGTCGAACTTGGTCAGCACCACCAGCTCGCCGCCCTTGATGATCGTCGGCACGAAGAACGCCGCCCCGGCATGCGACAGCGGGGTGCACATCAAAAAGCGCGGGTTCTCCGGCCACTCCCACTCGGCCAACTGGATCGTGGTCATCGTGGTGATCGACTGCGCGGTGCCCAGCACGCCCTTGGGCTTGCCGGTGGTTCCACCGGTGTAGGCCATCCCCCCGATGTGATCGGGCGGCAACTCGGCCGCCACCAACGGCTTCGGCGCATACTTCGCGGCCTCGGCCACCAGGTCCACCGCGGAATCGCCGAGCGCTTCGGGGACCGGCCCGATCGTCAGGATCTGCTTGAGGCCGGGCACCTTCTCCAGCAGGCCGAGCGCCCGCTCGACGAACATCGGGTTCGGGTCGATGATCAGCGACGTCACGCCGGCGTCGCCCAGGACGTAGGCGTGGTCGTCCAGCGAGCCCAGCGGGTGCAGGGCCACCCGTCGGTAGCCCTGCGTCTGGCCGGCGCCGATGATCATCAGCACCTCGGGCCGGTTCAGCGACAGCAGCCCGACGGTCGCGCCGGTGCCCGCACCGAGCGCCTCGAACGCCTGGATGTATTGGCTGATGCGCTCGGCGAGCTGACCGCCGGTCAGCGTGGTGTCGCCGAGATGCAGCACCGGCTTGTTCTTGTTGCGCTTGAGCGCACCGACGGTCAGGTGTCCGGAATGAATGGGATGGCGCAGCAACTCGTCACTCATGGGCCAAGACTAGAACGTGTTGCAATTCCAGTCAGCCACCCCCTCAAGCGACGCCATGATCACTAGCATCCCTGCACATGGCCGCTGCAGATCTCGTCGTCACCGGAACCGTACTGACCGTCGACGAAAAGCGGCCCACCGCCGAGGCGCTCGCGGTCGCCTACGGTCGCATCGTCGCCGTCGGCAGCCGGTCGGAAATTAACGCCCACATCGGCCCCGACACCAAAACGCTCGACTTCGGCGACGGCTGCGTGATGCCCGGATTCGTTGAGGCGCACGGTCATCCGCTGATGGAGGCGCTGGCGCTGTCGGACCGCATCGTCGACATCCGGCCCGTCACCATACGAAAAGCCGACGACGTCGTCGCCGCCGTCCGCGGTGAGGTCGCCGCCAGGGGGGCGGCCGGCGCCTACCTGAACGGCTGGGACCCGCTGCTGCAGTCCGGGTTGCCGCAGCCGACGCTGGCGTGGCTGGACGAGATCGCGCCGGACGGGCCGTTGATCATCATTCACAACTCCGGGCACAAGGCCTATTTCAATTCGCACGCGGCCCGCCGCGCCGGCCTGACCCGCGACACCCCCGATCCCAAGGGCGCCCGGTACGGCCGCGACACGCACGGCGAGCTGGACGGCAGCGCCGAGGAGACCGGCGCGGTGTTCCCGCTGCTGGCCGGGGCCATCGCGCCCGGCGACTATCCGGCGATGCTGCTCGCCGAATGCGCGCGGCTCAACCGTGCCGGCCTGACCACCTGCTCGGAGATGGCCTTCGACCCGGCGTTCGGGCCGGTGGTCGAGCGGCTGCGCGACGAGCTGACGGTCCGGTTGCGCACCTACGAGATCTCCAACCCGCAGATGCACACCGACGCCACTCCCGGCCAGGGCGACGACATGCTGCGCCAGGTCGGCATCAAGATCTGGGTCGACGGCTCGCCGTGGGTCGGCAACATCGCCCTGTCCTTCCCCTACCTGGACACCGACGCCACCCGCACCATCGGGGTGCCGCCCGGTTCCTGCGGACACGCCAACTACACGAAAGAACAACTGAGCGAGATCGTCGGCGCCTACTTCCCGCTGGGCTGGCCGATGGCCTGCCACGTGCAGGGCGACGCCGGGGTGGACACCATCCTCGACGTCTACGAGGAGGCGCTTCAGCGCCACCCGCGCCGCGACCACCGGCTGCGGCTCGAGCACGTCGGCGCCATCCGGCCCGAGCAGCTGCGGCGCGCCGCCGACCTCGGGGTCACCTGCAGCATCTTCGTGGACCAGATCCACTACTGGGGCGACATCATCGTCGACGGCCTGTTCGGTCCCGAGCGTGGATCCCGTTGGATGCCAGCCGGTTCCGCGGTCGCCACCGGCATGCGCATCTCGTTGCACAACGACCCACCGGTCACGCCCGAGGAGCCGTTGCGCAACATCAGCGTCGCGGTCACCCGCACGGCGCCCAGCGGCCGGGTGCTGGCGCCCGAGGAGCGGTTGACGGTCGATCAGGCGATCCGCGCGCAGACCATCGACGCGGCGTGGCAGTTGTTCGCCGACGACGTGGTCGGCTCGCTGGAGGTGGGCAAGTACGCCGACCTGGTGGTGCTGTCGGCCGATCCGCGGACCGTGCCGCCCGAGGAGATCGCCGACCTTGCGGTGCGCGCGACGTTCCTGGCGGGCCGCCAGGTCTACGGCCAGTGACGCCCACGCGCCCGCCCCGCCTGCAAGACCTGCTGGACCGCCTGCACGTGGTCGCGTTGCCGATGCGGGTGCGGTTTCGCGGCATCACGACCCGGGAGGTCGCGCTGATCGAGGGCCCCGCGGGTTGGGGCGAGTTCGGGGCCTTCCTGGAGTACGCGCCGCCCGAGGCCGCGCATTGGCTGGCCGCCGGCATCGAGGCCGCCTACCGCCCGCCGCCGCCACGACGGCGGGACCGCATCCCGATCAACGCCACCGTCCCGGCCGTCGACGCCGCCCGGGTGGGCGAGGTGCTGGCCCGGTTCCCGGGTGCCCGCACCGCCAAGGTGAAGGTCGCCGAGCCCGGCCAGACGCTGGCCGACGACGTCGAGCGGGTCAACGCCGTGCGCGAACTCGTGCCGACCGTGCGGGTGGACGCCAATGGCGGCTGGACCGTCGAGCAGGCGGTGCGGGCGGCCACCGCCCTGACCGCCGACGGCCCGCTGGAATACCTCGAACAACCGTGCGCGACCGTCGATGAGCTCGCGGCACTGCGCGCGCGGGTCGGCGTGCCGATCGCCGCCGACGAAAGCATCCGCAAGGCCGACGACCCGCTCGCCGTCGTCCGCGCCCGCGCCGCCGACATCGCGGTGCTCAAAGTGGGCCCGCTGGGCGGCATTTCGGGCATGCTCGCGATCGCCGCGCAGATCGACATCCCGGTCGTGGTCTCCAGCGCGATCGACTCGGCGGTCGGCATCAGCCATGGCCTGGCCGCCGCGGCGGCCCTGCCGGTACTGCGCCACGCGTGCGGGCTCGGCACCGGCGGGCTGTTCGTCGAGGACGTCGCCGACGTTGCCGGCCCCGTCGACGGCACCCTGGCGGTCGGGCCGGTCACCCCCGACCCGGCGCGGCTGCGGGCCCTCGCGGCGCCCGCGGAGCGGCGGCAATGGTGGATCGACCGGGTCAAGGCCTGCCACGCACTCCTTGTACCGTCGTCCGAGTGATCAACCTGGCTTACGACGACCGCGGCTCCGGTGAGCCGGTGGTGTTCATCAGCGGCCACGGCGGGGCCGGCCGGACCTGGCAGCCGTATCAGGTCCCCGCGTTCCTGGCGGCCGGCTACCGCGTCATCACCTTCGACAATCGGGGCATCGGCGCCACGGAGAACGCGCAGGGTTTCACGACGCAGACCATGGTGGCCGACACTGCCGCGCTGATCGAGGGACTGAACGCCGCCCCTGCCCGCATCGTGGGGATGTCGATGGGTGCGTTCATCGCCCAGGAACTCATGCTCGCGCGGCCCGAACTCGTCAGCTCCGCGGTGTTGATGGGCACCCGGGGCCGCATGGACAAAACCCGCGAGTTCTTCCGCGACGCCGAGGCCGAGCTGGCCGACGCCGGTGTCCAGGTGCCGAGCTCGTACGAGGCGAAAATCCGCCTGCTGGAAAACTTTTCGCACAAGACGCTCAACGACGACGTCGCGGTCGCGGACTGGATCGCCATGTTCAGCATGTGGCCCGTCAAGGCCACCCCGGGAACGCGTTGCCAGCTCGACATCGCCCCGCACACCAACCGGTTGCCGGCGTACCGCAGCATCGCGACGCCGGTACTGGTGATCGGCTTCTCCGACGACGTGTTGACCCCGCCCTACCTCGGGCGCGAGGTCGCCGATGCGCTGCCCAACGGCCGTTACGTGCAGATCCCCGACGCCGGCCACCTCGGCTTCTTCGAGCGCCCGGACGCCGTCAACGAGGCGGCGCTCAAGTTCTTCGCCAGCAACTAGTTCTTTGGGGTTGTGACAGGCTGTAGGAGTGAACCCCTCGACGACACAGGCTCGCGTCGTCGTTGACGAGCTGATCCGCGGCGGCGTCCGCGACGTGGTGCTGTGCCCCGGGTCGCGCAACGCGCCGCTGGCGTTCGCGCTGCAGGACGCGGACCGGTCCGGCAGGATCCGGCTGCACGTCCGCATCGACGAGCGCACCGCCGGCTACCTGGCCATCGGGCTGGCGATCGCCGCCGGCGCCCCGGTGTGCGTCGCGATGACGTCGGGCACCGCGGTGGCCAACCTCGGGCCGGCCGTGGTGGAGGCCAACTACGCGCGGGTGCCCCTGATCGTGCTGTCGGCCAACCGGCCCTACGAAATGCTGGGCACCGGGGCCAACCAGACCATGGAACAGCTGGGCTATTTCGGCACCCAGGTCCGCGCGGCCATCAGCCTGGGCCTGGCCGAGGACGCGCCCGAACGGCTGGACGCCCTCAACGCCACCTGGCGATCGGCCACCTGCCGGGTCCTGACTGCCGCCACGGGATCTCGCACGGCCAACGCCGGCCCGGTGCAGTTCGACATCCCGCTGCGCGAACCCCTGGTGCCGGGTCCCGAGCCGCACGGCGCCGCGGTTCCACAGGGACGGCCCAGCGGACGGCCGTGGACGTACACGCCGCCGGTCACGTTCGACCAGCCGCTGGACATCGACCTGTCGCCCGACACCGTCGTCATCGCCGGACACGGCGCGGGCGCGCACCCCAACCTCGCGGAGTTGCCGACCGTCGCCGAGCCGACGGCGCCCGCCCCGGCCAACCCCCTGCACCCGCTGGCCCTGCCGCTGCTGCGTCCCAGGCAGGTGATCATGCTCGGCCGCCCGACGTTGCACCGGCCGGTCTCGGCGCTGCTGGCCGACCCGAAGGTGCCGGTCTACGCGCTGACCACCGGGCCGCGCTGGCCGGACGTCTCGGGCAACTCGCAGGCGACCGGCACGCGGGCGGTGACCAGCGGGACGCCGAATCCGGCATGGCTGAAGCGCTGCGCGGAGCTCAACAGGCACGCGATCGAAGCGGTGCGCGGCCAACTCGAGGCGCATCCGCTCACCACCGGCCTGCACGTGGCCGCCGCGGTGGCCGACGCACTGCGGCCGGGAGATCAGCTGGTGCTCGGCGCATCCAACCCGGTCCGCGACGCGGCGCTGGTCGGCCTGGACACGCACGGCATCCAGGTTCGCTCCAACCGCGGGGTTGCCGGCATCGACGGCACCGTTTCCACCGCGATCGGGGCCGCCCTCGCGTACGAGGGACGCACCGTCGCGCTGATCGGCGACCTGACGTTCGTCCACGACAGCTCCGGCCTGCTGATCGGCCCCACCGAGCCGACGCCGCGCAAGCTGACCATCGTGGTCTCCAACGACAACGGCGGCGGCATCTTCGAACTGCTCGAGCAGGGCGATCCGCGGTTCTCCGACGTGTCGTCGCGAATCTTCGGAACGCCGCACGACGTCGACGTGGGCGCTCTGTGCCGCGCCTATCACGTTGAGAGCCGCCAGATCGAGGTGGATCAGCTCAGCGCCGCCCTCGACGAGCCGGCAACCGGGATGCGGGTGCTGGAGGTCAAGGCCGACCGGTCCTCGCTGCGACAGCTGCATGCGGCCATCAAGGCGGCCCTGTGAGGGTTTCGTGAACTACCCGAAACGGGTGCTGCACATACTGATTCACGGCCGCAGCGATAAGCCGCCGAGCACCCCGTCAAGGATTGCGTTGCGCTGGGCGCGGATTGCGGTGCTGATCGTGGCCGGCTTGGTCACTTTGCAATCGGTCCTGCTCGTCGCGGGCGCGTGGCGCGATGACCTTGCGATCCAACACAACATGGGGGTGGCGCAGGCCGAGGTGCTCAGTGCCGGGCCGCGCCGCTCCACCATCGAATTCGTAACACCCGAGCGGGTCACGTATCGACCCGAGCTCGGCGTGCTGTACCCGTCGCATCTGGCCACGGGCATGCGGATCTACGTCGAGTACAACAAGAACGACCCGAATCTGGTTCGCGTGCAGCACCGCAACGCCGGGCTGGCCATCATCCCGGCGGGGTCGATCGCGGTGGTGTGCTGGCTGACGGCGACGGTCCTCCTGGTAGGCCTGGCGATGCTGGACAAGCTGCTGGATCGTCGCGCTGAGGCGGAAATCACACCCGCCTAGCGGGGTTCAAAGCGCCCGACCAGCAGATTTCGCGCGACGTATGCCCGCAGGCAACCTTCGCGACAGCCAGCGCTGACAACGTAGTGGTGTGCGCGTTGCCATCGTCGCCGAATCGTTCCTGCCGGAAGTCAATGGTGTCAGCAACTCGGTGCTCCGGATACTCGAGCACCTGCGCTTGACCGGTCACGAAGCCCTAGTCATCGCCCCGGACACCCCTCCCGGTCAAACCCCGGCGGATCGCATCCACGACGGGATCCGCGTACATCGGGTGCCCTCGCGCATGTTTCCCAAAGTGACCACGCTGCCCCTGGGTGTGCCGATGCCCCGGATGGTGAGCGTGTTACGCGGATTCGATCCGCACGTCGTGCATTTGGCCTCGCCGGCGCTGCTCGGTTACGGCGGCGTGAAGGCGGCCCGGTGGCTGGGGGTCCCGACGGTCGCCGTGTATCAAACGGACGTACCGGGTTTCGCGGCGAGCTATGGCATTCCCATGACGGCACGGGCCGCGTGGGCCTGGTTCCGCCATCTGCACAGCCTCGCCGACCGAACCTTGGCGCCGTCCAGTGTGACAATGGAATCACTTGTGGCGCATCGCTTCCCGCGGGTTCACCACTGGGCGCGCGGGGTCGACGTGCTGCGGTTCGCCCCCTCGGCGCGTGACGAGACGCTCAGGCGGCGATGGTCGCCGCAAGCCAAGCCGATCGTTGGCTTTGTTGGCCGGTTGGCGCCCGAGAAGCATGTCGAGCGGCTGATCCCGCTGGCGGCCCGAGACGACGTGCAACTCGTCATCGTCGGTGACGGCGTCGATCGGAACAAGCTGCAAAAGGCAATGCCGACAGCCGTTTTCACGGGTGCGCTGTATGGCGAAGAACTCGCGACGGCGTACGCCAGCATGGACGTCTTCGTGCATCCCGGCGAGCACGAAACGTTTTGCCAAGTCGTGCAGGAAGCGCTGGCGTCGGGGTTGCCGGTGATCGCCCCCGACGCCGGCGGCCCACGCGACCTCGTCACGCCGTGGCGCACCGGCTTGTTGCTGGGTGTCGGCGAATTCGAGGCGAGGTTGCCCGCGGCCGTCACCCATTTGATCGACGAACGCCACCGCTACGCGCTGGCCGCCCGGCGCAGCGTGCTCGGCCGCAGCTGGCCGGTCATCTGTGACGAGCTGCTCGGCCATTATGAGGCGGTGCTCTCGCCGTTTGCCCGCAGGCGGATGTTCGCCAAGCGGTACGCGCAGGGCGGTTGAGCCAACGGTCGGCCCGGCGCCGGCCCACCCGCACGACGATTTGCTGTCGTCAGCTCGGCTGAATGCTTCTCGTGGCCGTGTCTTGGGCTTAACATCCAAGTTTGGTGCCGGATCGGCGCGGCAAGGGCTCTGATTCGCAGGGGCAGATCGGCCTGATAGGAGGGCTCAGTATGTCTTCCCATCTGGAGGTGTGGAAACCGTCAGGGCGGGAGCTGATCGCGCTGAGCGGTGAACGAATGACCCTCGGCAAGTCCTTGACCAACGCGGTGTCGTTGGAGCACGACCCGACCGTGTCCCGCGTGCACGCCGTCTTGGAGAACTTCGGTCAAGCGTGGTCGGTGCGCGATCTCGGTAGCCGCAACGGCACCTATGTCAACGGAGAAAAGATCACCGCGGAGCGGATTCTGCGGTCTGGCGACGAATTGCGGCTCGGCAGTTCACGGTTGGTGTTCTGGATGACCAGGGGTGCGGACGATGCACCGGGCGATCAGGAAACCGAAACCGGCAAGTCCATCCTGCGGCCGCCTCGGATGACCCAGCGCGAACTCGACGTCCTCAAAGTCTTGTGTCGCCCCTTTGTCTCCGATGACCCGTTTCCCGAGCCCGCATCGGTTCGCCGGATGGCCCAGGAGCTATTCGTCACGGAGGCGGCCGTCAAGCAACACCTGCAACACCTGTACGACAAGTTCGGCATCAACGCCGACGGAGATCGCCGGGTCCGGCTGGCCAATGCGGCCATCCGGCTCGGTGCCGTCAACCGCTCCATGCTGCGTGACCGTCGTACGCAACGGTGAGCGGCCGGGTGATTAGGAGACCTTGCCGAGCACCCCGCCGCCGAGCATGGCGACCGCATTGAGGGCACTGCGACGGTATTCGTCACAGGTGGGGCACGAGTCGATATGGCGGGCAATGCGTTTCCGCATCAGCACGGTGAACTCTTCGTCCCAGCCCGACAACTCCGCGGCGAGCCGGGGGCACCCGTTCCGCGGGGCGCGCCTTGCCACCAATAGCGCACCCAGCGAGCGCTCGATGGTGTCGCGCAGCCGCTGCAGGAGCTTCTTGGTGGAGTCATAGCTGATGCCGAGCGCCTGCGCGAGCTCGGTTCCGGTCACGCCGCGGCGGTAGGCAAGATCCAGCACGTGCCGGTCCCGCTCGGACAATCCGCCGGCGGCCTGGTCGATCAACTGGCGGAGTTCGTTCTGGGCCGTCAGCGTAAACGGCCCCGGACCCGTCGCCACATCGTCGGGCAGCTCGTCACAGGCGGCCTCCCGGCGACGTTCGGATAGCACCCGCAGGGCGCGGCGACGGGCGATGGCGTACAGCCACGGCCTCAGCTTGTCCACGTCACGCAGCTTCGGCAACTCCGTCGTCGCGATGCAGAAGACCTCCTGCACGCAGTCGGAGGCCGCGTGGCGGTCACGCAGCATGCCGACGCAGTAGGCGTGCAGTGGGGCTGCATAGCGGTTGTAAATGCCGGCCAACGCCGCGCGATCGCCATTCGCCGCGGCGCGAGCGAGGTCCGTGTCGCTGATGATGCGGTTCTTCGGCACCGTGGTCATGAAAGTCATGACTGAAATGCTCGTGGTTGGTGGGTGATTTGGTAATTACCGCGGAAGCCAGTTTCCCCTTCCACAAGGGAAGGGTTTCCTACCCATTTGGTAAGGGTCGGTCCTGGAGCACGCGTAAGCCCACCGAGCCCGGGGTGGGCCCGCTCATAGGTAGGAGCGCCGGCGACGTCCAGGGATTACACTTTTTCGCCAGGGTTGCGCGGGTTCGTCGGCGCGACGCCCATTCGCTAACCTGACTGCAGGTAAGTGGCGAGGCGAAAGAGTTGACCCGCAACAGGAATGGAAGCGCAGCGATGATTACGACACGTGCCGAAGCGGCGCAATACGTCAAAGATGCCGGAGGTTTGAAGCTCGTCGTTTTTGGAGCCGACGGGCACGAGGTTGCAGCGATGTTCGTGCAAGGATCGGTGACCTACAACCCGGAGGAATCGACCTTCATCGCCGTCGCCGAGGACGGCCACCCGGTGGGCGAGCTGTTCGTGGACGAGTCGGTCGATTATGACGAGAACATCGATGCCTTCGTGATCCGCGCCCCGCGTTAGTCATCGAGGCGAGCCCCGCTCGCCAGCACCGAGCGGCCCACCACCACCGCCGCCATCGGCTGGTCCCTGAGCCGGTCGTCGCCGGCTACCCCTGCGCCAACTCGGCGACGGGCTGCCATTCCTCCCAGGTGCGCAGCCGGCTTTCATAGTCGGCCTTGGCCGTCGCCAGCGGCGAAGCGCCGAAAAACACTCGCAGCGGCGGCTTTTCGGCATCGACTACCTTCAGCAATGCGGAGGCGGATGCCTCCGGGTTGCCCGGGCTGGCCCAGCGCCTGCTGCGCTCGGCCTGGACGGCGGCGCGAACGTCGTCGTACGCCGGCAGTGGATCGGCGTGCTTGGCCGAATCTCCGGCCCAGTCGGTGTCGAAGCCGCCGGGCTCGATCAACGTGACGTGCACGCCGAACGGGGCGACCTCCAGGGCAAGCGCCTGCGAGAAACCTTCCAGCGCCCACTTCGACGCGTGATACATGCCGACCAACGGGAACGCGGTGATTCCCCCGATCGAGGAGACCTGGATGATGTGACCGCTGCGCTGCTCGCGCAGGTACGGCAACGCGGCCTGGGTGATCCACAGTGCCCCAAAGACGTTCGTCTCTATCTGATCGCGGGCCTCTTGCTCGGAGAGCTCCTCGACGAAGCCGAACTGTCCGTAGCCGGCGTTGTTGACGACGATGTCCAGCCGCCCGAAGTGGTCGTGCGCCTGCTTGACCGCGGCGAAGTCCGCGTCCCGGTCGGTGACGTCCAAACGGATCGGCAACAGCGCGTCGCCGTACTTCTCGGCCAAGTCGTCCAGCGATGCCGTGTTGCGTGCCGTCGCGGCGACCTTATCCCCACGCTCCAGCGCCGCTTTCGCCCACGCCCGTCCGAAACCCCGCGATGTACCGGTGATAAACCAAACTTTTTCAGTCACGCAGCGGTACAACGCCGATGTCGCCACGTAATTCCCGGCGGGTAGCGTCTTCACCGTGAATCGCGCGGCGTTGGATAAGGACCCCCGGGATGTCGCGTCGATGTTCGACGGCGTCGCCCGCCGCTATGACGTGACCAACACCCTGCTGTCGCTGGGGCAGGACCGGTATTGGCGCAAGGCCACCCGCTCGGCGCTGGCGATCGGGCCCGGACAGAAGGTGTTGGACCTGGCCGCGGGCACCGCGGTATCCACGGTCGAGCTCGAGAAATCGGGGGCGTGGTGTGTGGCGGCCGATTTCTCGGTCGGCATGCTCGCGGCCGGTGCCGCGCGCAACGTGCCCAAAATCGCCGCCGACGCCATGCGGCTGCCGTTCGGTGACGACGTATTCGACGCTGTCACAATCAGTTTCGGTTTGCGAAATGTCGTGGACCCTCGGGCCGCGCTGCGCGAGATGGCGCGCGTCGCCCGTCCGGGTGGGCGATTGGTGGTGTGCGAATTCTCCACGCCCACCAATGGGATCTTCGCCACGGCCTACAAGGAATATTTGATGCGGGCGCTGCCGCGGGTGGCGCGCGCGGTCTCAAGCAACCCGGATGCCTACGTCTACCTCGCGGAGTCGATCAGGGCGTGGCCGGACCAGGCGAGCCTGGCGCACGACATTTCCCGTGCCGGATGGGCGGCGGTCCGGTGGCGCAACCTCACCGGTGGCATCGTGGCCTTACACGCGGGATACAAGCCCCTGCGTTGAGAACGAGCTAGTGGGTACCGGCCCGCTGGACGAAGCCGATCTGGTCGGGGCAGTAGTGGTCAACCGCGGCGCCGAGGAACTGGAACGCCTGGCCCTGGGTGGTGCCCCGCGGCAGGTTCCGCTGAATGAAAGTGGCCGACTTGTACGGGTCGCCGTCCACGCCCCTGGCGATCCGTTCGCACGTGATCTTGCCCAGCCACGCGAGCTGGTCTTGCGGCTGGTAGATGCCGAAGCCGTTGACGGTGTTCTTGAACGGCGCGTCTTGGTCGTTGGGCGGCGGCGGGGAGGCCAGCGCCGGAGCGGCCAACGCGATGGCGTCGGCGGCCAGGCCGCCGATGGTAGCTAGCTTCGTTCCCCTCATTAGCCGGACTATACACCTCGGATCCGGGGCGCGCCGAAAAATCCCCGACGGCGGCAAGCGCACCGGAAGGCCAGTTTACGCACGTCAACGGGGGTATTCGATTGGTTCAGGCGAACGGCACCCGGCGATCGATGAGCCGGGACAGCCGCCCGCCGGCCCGCCAGGCCCGCGCCACCCAGTCGGCGTCGTCATCGGTGACCAGGTTGGCCATCACCCGCACGGCGATGGTCATCAGCTTCGGGGAGCGCATCGCAATGGGTCCCGTCGCGGGCAGGAACCGCTGAAAGGTCAGCAACAAGGCCAGCCGGCGCGCGACCGAGAACCCCCGGCCGTAGTGCTGCTGCAGCAGCGACGGCCACACGTGCGAGAGATCGCGACAGTCCAGCAGTTCGGCCGCCAGCCGCCCCGTTTCCAGCCCATAGTCGATGCCCTCGCCGTTCAGGGGGTTGACGCAGGCCGCGGCGTCGCCGATCAGCATCCAGTTGGGCCCGGCCACCCCGGACACCGCGCCGCCCATCGGCAGCAGCGCCGACGACACGGCCCGCGGGGGCCCGGCGAAGCCCCACTCGTCGCGGCGCAGGTCGGTGTAGTAGTTGATCAGCGGTCGCAGCGCGAGATCGGCCGGCCGTTTCACCGTCGACAATGCCCCGACGCCGATGTTCACTTCCCCGTTGCCCAGCGGGAAGATCCAGCCGTAACCCGGCAACACTGCGCCGTCGGGGGAGCGCAGCTCCAGATGCGACGTCAGCCACGGGTCGTCGGCGCGCGGAGTGGCCAGATATCCGCGGGCCGCGACGCCATAAACCGTCTCCTGATGCCAGCGCCGACCCAGCTTGCGGCCCAGCGACGACCGGGCCCCGTCGGCCACGATCAATTGCCGGCAACCGACCTCCGTGCCGTCGGCCAACGTCAGCGACACCACTCGCCTGGATGAGTCATGATGCACCGCAACGGCTTTCGTTCCCAGCATCATCCGCGCACCGGAATCCTCTGCGACTTTGCGGATCCGGTCGTCCAACTCGAGACGGGCCACCGCACTGCCGGTCGAGGGAAACGACGGGCCCGGCCAGTCGACTTCCACCTCGCCGCCGAACCCGCTCATCCGCAGGCCGCGGTGCCGGATGCGGGTGTCCAGCCAGTCGGCCAGCCCCAGTCGCTCGCACTCGGCGACCGCGCGCGGGGTCAGCCCGTCACCGCAGGGCTTGTCCCGGGGAAAGCTGGCGGAGTCGATGACCAGGACGTCGTTGCCCGCGCGTGCGGCCCACGCGGCGGCAGCCGAACCGGCGGGTCCGGCGCCCACGACCACCAGGTCGGCTTGGGTCTCCACGCTCACCAGTATGTTGGTCGGGTGAGTACTCCGGCGACGGTGGTGGCGGGCGTTGACTTCGGTGACCCCGCGTTCGCCGCGACGGTGCGCGACGGCGTCGGGCGGATCGAGCAGCTCATGGACACCGAACTGCGCAGCGCCGACGACGTGATGACCGAGTCGCTGACGCACCTATTCAAGGCCGGCGGCAAGCGATTCCGGCCATTGTTCACGGTGCTGTCCGCCCAGATCGGCCCGGACCCCGGCGCGCACGACGTGACCATCGCCGGCGCCGTCATCGAACTGGTGCACCTGGCCACGCTGTATCACGACGACGTGATGGACGAGGCGGAGGTGCGCCGCGGCGCACCCACCGCGAACGTCCGGTGGGGGAACAACGTCGCAATCCTGGCCGGCGACTACCTGTTCGCCACGGCGTCGCGGCTGGTCTCGAGGCTGGGGCCGGAGGCCGTGCGGCTGATCGCCGAGACGTTCGCCCAACTGGTGACGGGACAGATGCGCGAGACGCGCGGCCTGACGGGCCCGGCCGAAGGGGCCGACCCGATCGAGCACTATCTGAAGGTGGTCTACGAGAAGACCGCCTGCCTGATCGCCGCGGCGGGCCGGTTCGGCGCCATGTTCTCGGGGGCCGACGCCGAACAGGTCGAGCGGCTCAGCCGGCTGGGCGGCATCGTCGGCACCGCCTTCCAGATCTCCGACGACATCATCGACATCGACAGCGACTCGCACGAATCCGGCAAGCTACCCGGCACCGACGTCCGCGAGGGTGTGCACACCCTGCCGATGGTCTACGCGCTGCGCGAACCCGGGCCCGATGCGGCGCGGCTGCGTGAACTGCTGGCGGGGCCCATCGAGGACGACGACGCGGTGGCCGAGGCGCTCGCCCTGTTGCGCGCGTCGCCGGGCATGGTGAAGGCCAAGAACACGCTGGCCGAATATGCGGCCCAGGCGCGCGACGAACTGGCCCTTTTGCCCGACGTTCCCGGCCGGCAGGCGCTGCAGACGCTGGTCGAGTACACCATCAGCCGGCACGGATAGCGCGTCCAGGAACCCCAGAGGTCCCCTCGGGCGTTCAATTGACAACAGTCAAGCAATGAACGGGCTCTCGTAGGAGGACACCGATGACCTGGCATCCGCATGCCAACTGGCTGAAGACCTTCGCCCTGTTGGTCGGCATGTCCGCGTTGATCGTGTTTGTCGGCTCGCTGTTCGGCCGGACGGCGATGTGGCTGGCGGTGTTGTTCGCCATCGGCATGAACGCCTACACATACTTCAACAGCGACAAGCTGGCGCTGCGGGCGATGCACGCGCAACCGGTTTCCGAGCTGCAGGCGCCGGTGATGTACCGGATCGTGCGCGAGCTGGCCACGGCTGCGCACCAGCCGATGCCCCGGCTGTACATCAGCGACACCAACGCGCCCAACGCGTTCGCGACCGGGCGCAACCCGCGCAACGCCGCCGTGTGCTGCACCACCGGCATTCTGGACATCCTCAATGAGCGTGAGCTGCGCGCGGTGCTCGGACACGAGCTTTCCCACGTCTACAACCGCGACATCCTCATCTCGTGCATCGCCGGCGCGATGGCGTCGGTGATCACCGCCCTGTCCTACATGGCGATGTTCTTCGGCGGCGGAAACCGGGAGGGCGGTAATCCCTTTGCGATGCTGCTGGTTTCGTTGCTGGGCCCGATCGCCGCGACGGTGGTCCGGCTGGCCGTGTCCCGCTCGCGCGAGTACCAGGCGGACGAATCGGGCGCGGTGTTGACGGGCGACCCGCTTGCCTTGGCGTCGGCCCTGCGCAAGATCTCGGGTGGTGTTCAGGTGGCCCCGCTGCCGCCGGAGCCGCAGCTGGCCAGCCAGGCGCACTTGATGATCGCCAACCCGTTCCGTGCGGGCGAGCGCATCGGGTCGCTGTTCTCGACCCACCCGCCGATCGAGGACCGCATCCGGCGGCTGGAGGAGATGGCGCGGGGTTAGTCACATGCTTGGGGAGCCGGGGTCTCCCGGAGGATGCGTGGGTCGCCGTTTTTGATATCGCCCGCGCTATCAAAAACGGCGTGAGCCATATGGTCCGGACAGTCCCCACGTTCCTGGGGATGAGTGACTGCCGTTTTTGATAGCGCCCGTGCTATCAAAAACCGCGTGAACCGCTACACCTACCGCGCGCAGTGGTTGCCCGACTACAACGAGTACCTGGGCGTGTGTGTCGAATTGCCCTACATGAGGCGCGAAGGGCCGACCGCGCCGCAGGCCGTGGCCGCCATCGAGGAGGCGGTCAAGGAGCATGTGGAGGGCCTGCGCGCCACCGGGGAGCAAGTACCCACGCCGCTTTCCGAACGCCGCTACAGCGGGAGATTCCTCGTCAGAACGTCGCCGCAGCTGCATGCCCGCCTGGTGCTGGAAGCCATCGAGCAGGGGGTGCCGATGAACCAGTGGATCGTCCAGAAACTGAGCGGGCGGACGCCAAGCAGGACCTTCGGGCTCTCCGGGTGGGACTAAGCACGCCGGCCCGAAATCATGCAGCCGCCTCGGGCCTTTCGGGTTCAATGGCTTCCCTTGCATCCCTGCGAGCGGAATGGCCCGTCTCGAGCCTTCCCCGGATGTGGACCGTGCCGCCGTTGGCCTCATGCTGGTGCTGCCAGTCGCTGATCGCCTGATGCGCAGCGTGATCCAAGTAGTGCACCGAAACCTCAACGGTGGCAACGGATCCGGCGGGTATGGACGCGAGCACCCGGGTCAGCCGCGGAAGCGCCAGGAACGTGCAGGCCGCACCCTCGATCACCACCCGCCATTCGTCGTCGACGGCCTTGGCATCGACCCTGGCCCGGATCACCCGCCAACCGGTCAGCGCGATGGCCAACGCGAGCCCGATCAGCACGCCGTGCAGCAGATTGAGGAAGACGACGCTGACCGCGGTCACGATGTACACGGCGAGATCGCCGTGCTTCATCGCGGTTTCGATGTGGGCCGGCTTGAGCAACTGAACGCCGATCACAATCAGCAGCCCGGCGAGTGCGGCGGTGGGGATCTCTTCGACCAACTCCGCGAAGGGGACGGTGAACAACAGGATCCAGACGCCGTGCATGAAGGCCGAGGCGCGCGATTTGGCGCCCGCGTTGACATTGGTGGAGCTACGCACGATGACACCGGTGACCGGCAGCCCACCGATGGTCCCCGACACGATGTTGGCGGCACCCTGCCCGACCAGCTCGCGGTTGAAGTCGGTGCGCGGCCCGTTGTGCATGCGGTCGACCGACACCGCCGACAGCAGGCTCTCGACGCTGGCGATCAGCGCGACGGTGATCACCCCGATCGCAACCGCGCCCCAGTTGCCGTGCGGGATGTCGGGCAGTTGCAACGCGTCCAGCGGCGACCCGTCGAGGTCGATCCGGCGCACATGGAACGGAAAGACGACCGACACGACGGTCACGGCCACGATGGCGACCAACGGCCCGGGAACGCGGCGCACCTTGGGCGGAACCCACCGCCAGGCCACCAGGATGGCGATCACCATTACGCCCAGGATGACCCCGGGCCGATGCGCGCCGATGATCTGGCCCGGCAGGCCGATGAGATTGTGCCAGGCGGTGCTCTTGGACTTTCCGCCGAGCAACACGTGCGCCTGCTGCAGCGCGATCGTGATGCCGATGCCGGCCAGCATCGCGTGCACGACCACCGGCGAGATCGCCAGGGCGGCCCGTGCGACGCGGCTGAGTCCCAGCAGCACCTGCACGGCACCCGCCGCGACGGTGATCAAACACGTTATGCCCCAACCGAAGTCGGATACCAAGTCGGCGACGACGACGGTCAAACCGGCGGCGGGGCCGCTGACTTGCAGCGGCGACCCGCCGATCGCGCCGACCACGATGCCGCCGACGATCGCGGCGATGAGGCCGGCGAGCACCGGGGCGTTGGAAGCGATCGCGATCCCCAAGGACAAGGGAAGTGCGACCAGAAAAACTACGAGTGAGGAAGGAAGGTCGTGGCGGATGAGCGATCGCACGCGATCTTTGCTTGAGTCCTTGGCCTGGTCGGGAGGTTGATTGCCGAGCTGTTCGATGTTTTGCACCGGTCTCGTCCCTCGTTAGGAGTTAGCGGGGGAACTTCCGATATCCGCCCCATATTGCGTTGTATTACGTCGGCGTAACACCTTGTCGCACAAACGGTTACAACCCGGCCGGATGCGCAGGATCATGGCCGGGAACCCCTGGCTGCGTTAGTGACGGTATTTTGCTGGCAAACCCGCGGTCAAGCGAACGGGCCCAGCCCATATGGAACGCAAAGATTTAAATTCCGCGCCATGTGACGGACATTTCAGAAGCCGGAACCGTGCACCTCGTGGCCCGGGACCTCGGCGATGAGGCCCCGGTAGGCCTCTTCGACGGTCGACCCATGGTTGATCACCGCGTCGACTTCGCGGGCGATCGGCATGTTCAGCCCGAACTCGTTGGCGAACTCCATGATCACGCTGGCGGCCTTGACGCCCTCGGCGACCTGGTTCATCGAGGAGATGATCTCGTCGATCGGCTTGCCGGCGCCCAGTTGTTCACCGACGTGGCGGTTGCGGCTGCGCTGGCTGGTGCAGGTCACGATGAGGTCGCCCAGCCCGGCCAGGCCGGGGAACGTCTCGGGATTGCCGCCCAGGGCCACGCCGAGCTTGGTCATCTCGCGCAGCGCGCGGGCGATCACCAGCGCACGGGTGTTTTCCCCGATGCCCAGCGAGTAGCCCATGCCGACCGAGATGGCGTAGACGTTCTTCAGCGCCCCGGCCATCTCGACGCCGATCACGTCGTCGGTGGTGTACACCCGGAAACGCCGGGTGCGGAACAGCCCGGACAGCCGGGTCGCCAGATGCTGGTCGGGCATGGCCAGCACCGCCGCGGCGGCGTAGCCCTCACCGACCTCGCGCGCGATGTTCGGCCCAGCCAGGATGCCCGCGGGATGGCCGGGCAGGACCTCCTCGATGATCTGCGACATCCGCATGTTGGTGCCCTGCTCGAGCCCCTTGACCAGTGACACCACCGGCACCCACGGCCGCAGTTCCTTGGCCAGCTCGGCCAGCACGCCCCGGAAGCCGTGGGAGGGCACGCCCATCACCACGACGTCGGCGGAGTTCGCCGCCTCGGCGAAGTCGGTCGTGGCCCGCAGGGTGTCGCTCAACACGACGTCATTGCCGAGATAGCGGCTGTTGCGGTGCTTCTCGTTGATGTCGCTTGCGGTCTCCTCCGAGCGGACCCATTGCAGCGTCGGCCCGCGGCGCGCACAGATGGACGCCACCGTGGTTCCCCAGGAACCGCCACCAAGGACAACGACGTTGGGTTCGCGCATCTGAGCTGCCATGGCGATCAGCGTATTGCCGACACCTCTCATTTAGTAGCGGTTCACAAACTTCGGATCCGCACGACCATCCTCAACCCGCCAGGGGTGCCCGGTCGGACGCCCGGCCGAACACCATCGCCTCCTCGATGCGGTCGAAGCGATAGTCGATGGCGTCGGCGAGGTAGTTCTGCCGCACGTTCCAGGGCCGCTTGGTTCCCGATTTCGGCAGCGCATGCACCGAGCGCAGCACGTAGCCGGCGTTGATGTCCCACGACGGCTTCTCGGTCATCGGCTCGTTGCCCCGATGCGGGTAGGCGTGGGTGTAGCCGTGAGAGGTCATGTGCGCCAACAGCTTTGCCGTCGCCCGGGCGGTGATGTCGGCGCGCAGCGTCCACGATGCGTTGGTGTAGCCGACGCACCAGAACAGGTTCGGCACGTCCTCGAGCATGTGGGCCTTGTAGACGAAGCGGTCATTGGGCTTGATCTCGTTGCCGTCCAGGCTGATCGCGGTCCCGCCCAGGGCCTGCAGCTGCAGGCCGGTGGCTGTGACGATGATGTCGGCGTCGAGGTGCCCGCCGGATTTCAGCGCGATCCCGGTCGCGTCGAAATGGTCGATGTGGTCGGTGACCACGTCGGCGCGGCCGGCGGCGATGGCGTTGTACAGGTCCGCGTCGGGGATCAGGCACATCCGCTGGTCCCATGGGTTGTAGCGCGGTTTGAAGTGGGTGTCGACGTCATAGCCGGCGGGCAGGCTGCTGATCGCCTTGCGCCGCAGCAGCCATCGCACCAGTCCGGGCGCCTTGCGGGACAGCGCGAAGAACACCGCCTCGGTCAGCGCGCTGTACATCCGGACGATCAGGTGGGCGGGCTTGCGCGGCAATACTTTCCGCGCGACCGCGGCGACCTTGCCGTACTTCGACGCCGAGATCAGATACGTGGGCGAGCGCTGCAGCATGGTCACCTTCGCGGCCCGATCCGACAGCGAGGGGAGCAGGGTCACCGCGGTGGCCCCGCTGCCGATCACCACGACCTTCTTGCCGCTGTAGTCCAGGTCTTCCGGCCAGTGCTGCGGATGCACGACGACGCCGCCGAAGGTTTCGATGCCGGGGAACTCGGGGGTGTACCCCTCGTCGTAGTTGTAGTAGCCGCTGCCGAAGAACAGGAATCGGCCGCGGTAAAGCTTTTGCGCGCCGTCCTGCTCGACGGTGACCGTCCAGGTGTCGGTGGTCGAATCCCAGTCGGCCGAGCGGACGTAGCTGTTGAAGCGGATGTGGCGATCGATGCCGTACTTGCGCGCGGTGGCGGCCAGGTACTCGCGGATGTGCACGCCGTCGGCCACGCCTTCCTTTCGCGTCCACGGCTCGAACGGGAAGGACAGCGTGAAGATGCTGCTGTCCGAGCGAACCCCGGGGTAGCGGAACAGGTCCCACGTGCCGCCGATCCGCGCGCGCCGCTCCAGGATCGTGTAGGTCAGCCGGGGATTGCTCTCGCCGATCCGGTAGGCCGCGTCGATGCCGGAGATGCCGGCGCCGACGATGATGACGTCGGAGTAGTCGGCCTCGGTCGGTGTCTGGCCGGCTTCCTGGGGAGTCACGGTCATCGTGAACCTCGCTCACATCGTGGGACTGGTCACTACATTAGGCATCCACCGGTTGGCCGGGCCAGGGATCGTCACAACGGCTCCATCAGCACGTCGACGTGCAGCGGCGCGCACCGGTCGATCAGCCAGATCTGGTCGGCGGGGCTGGCGAAGATGCGCGCGTGAGACGGGTCCTGAGCGAAGGCATTCCGGGACTTGTCGCCGAAGAAGACGTAGGCCTTGGTGTCGTTGCATTGCCGCGACATCCACACCAGCCCGTCCAGCCCGGCGCGGTGCGCGGCCTCGGCCCACCGCACCGTGGTGTCGTAGCTCGACGCCGGGCTCGCCGTGAGCTCGGCGGCGGTGACTTTGAGGCGTCGCAGCCCGGTGCCGTGCAGGACGCCCAGGCGCACGGGCCGGCTCACTTCCAGCCGGACGAGCACTTTGTCCGCGTATTGGTCGTAGGGGAGCAGGCCGCCCTCGACGGGGATGTCGTGCAGCAGCGTCTCGGCGATGGCCGCGTCCTCGGTGTCGGCCGCGTACATGATCGGCACGACCGGGTCGCCGAAGAAACCGAAGCGAGTGCGCGCGCCGATGCCGGGGTTGAAGTCGGTGGCGGTGCGTGTCGCCGACAGCACGCGGTAGAGCGGGTGTCCCGCCGGCAGGGTGGTGGTGGCCGGGTCGAAAGGGTCCGGGGGTCGCCTCACCACGAGACGGCCAGGGCCTCCGCAGCAACCGCGACGACGCGGTCCGGATCGGTGGCGAGGCGGTCCACGGGCCGCTCCCCGTCCAGGTAGGTGGTGGGCGAGCACAGCCACTGCACCAGCCCGGCCTCCGACCAGCCGTTGTCTTCCGCGACCTCGCGCAGCCGGGCGATGACCGCCAGCGGCTTGCCGTCCGGGCCGAACTGGAACCCGGGATAGGCGAGGTAGTTGCCGCGCCGCACGGCGACCAGCGTCTTGTTGCGGTGGGCGGTGGTGGCCAGGTTGCGCGGTGCGCTGGACCGTGAGCCCATCCGCTTACCGGCGTCGGTGCTGCTCAGCATCCCGAACTCGGCCTCGATGCGGGCATACAGATTCTGCTCGGCCTGCACCGCCCGCGCGACGGCGGGCTCGGTGTAGACGGCGACCGACGACAGCGCGATGCCCACCGCATGGGCGCTTTCGCGCAGGCGCTCGTGCGCGGTGGCCAGTTCGGCGACGGTGGTCATGGCGATCGCTCCAACGTTCGGTTCGTGCAGTTCATTCTACTGCACGAACCGAACGCTGGCAGCTACCGGTAATTGACGAACTGCAGCGCGACGTCGAGGTCGGCCTGCTTGAGCATCGAGATGACGGCCTGCAGGTCGTCGCGCTTTTTGCTGCTGACGCGGATCTCGTCCCCCTGAATCTGGGTCTTGACGCCCTTGGGCCCGTCGTCGCGGATCAGCTTGGTGATCTTTTTGGCGTGCTCGCTGTCGATGCCCTGCTTGAGGGTGCCGCTGACCTTGTAGGTCTTTCCCGACGCCTGCGGTTCGCCGGCGTCGAAGGCCTTCATCGAGATGTCGCGGCGGATCAGCTTCTCCTTGAAGACGTCGACGGCCGCCTTGACGCGTTCCTCGGTGGACGACGTCAGCTCGATAGCCTCGTCGCCCTTCCACGCGATCGTGGTGTCGGTGCCGCGGAAGTCGAAGCGGGTGGCCAGCTCCTTGGCGGCCTGGTTGAGTGCGTTGTCGACCTCTTGGCGCTCGACTTTGCTGACAATGTCGAACGATGAGTCCGCCATTCGATCCGTCCCTTCATCCCGTGATGGCCGTTTGTGCTTTGTCTACCCCCTCGTTGTAACCTGTCTGGCGGCAGGTTGCCCGAGCGGCCAATGGGAGCGGACTGTAAATCCGTCGCGAAAGCTTCACAGGTTCGAATCCTGTACCTGCCACCAACGTTCGTGAGGGACCAGGTTGTGC
Source organism: Mycobacterium sp. E2238 (assembly GCF_001672665.1). Taxonomy (NCBI): domain Bacteria; kingdom Bacillati; phylum Actinomycetota; class Actinomycetes; order Mycobacteriales; family Mycobacteriaceae; genus Mycobacterium; species Mycobacterium sp. E2238. Next base: position 26,701 of record NZ_LZKF01000248.1, read on the forward strand.
CGCCGCGGCCGGACTCAGTGCAGGTTGCGTGCGCTGGGCGCCCCAACGGGTGCAGGGCTACGTGTGAACGCTAAAACCCGTGCCGCGGGCACAGCGTTACCCACAAACCTGGCCCAACTGTCCGTCGATGGGGCTTGCGCCCTCGCAATCGCCCAGCAGGCGTCTGCGCATGCCGTTATCGGGCCGGAATTGGTCGATGCATGCCTGATGGGCCGCGGGATCGGTGGTGCTGCTGCTACAGGGATCGGCGTGTGCTTGTGCCGTCGGAGTGCAGAGGAGTGCCAGGACTAGCGCCGCCGACGCGCTGATTCGTGCCGTCTTCATTGGTCAGTCCTTTCCGCACCGCCCGATGGCCACTGATTATGGGGTAGATCGGGATGGACGGCGACTTGGCGCGCATGAGGCAGCCGCCGAAAATCCGACCAGCAAACTAGTCAGATCAATCGTCAATCAGGCACCCGAGCGGCACCGCTGTCTCCGGATCTTCATGACCCAGGGTAAACGCTTGCAGCACAACGCAGTTGGGCGAGAATGGACACAAATGCGCACGGGCAAGCCCGCGTCTCATCCGCCTGACGGAGGTCGCCGCATGATGCTGCCGAAGATCGGCGGTCCATAGCCCTTTTCGTCGGGCTTATCCCGCTGGGCCTTGCGTGCCCCCGGTGGCATCGGCGGGATGAACATCGGGGTGAGCGGCGCGCCCTCGGCTGTCGTTGCCATCAATGGGCCCTGAGCGGCGGACAGCTGGATCGGGGCGGTAACCGCCGACGGCGGGACCACGAGGTTGCCGACGTACATGCCCTTACCCAGAGAGGCCGTGGCGGAACTCTCGATCGCGCTGGCCGTGCTGGCAGGTGGGGCGAAGAAATTGGGAGCCCCTCCGACGGCCTCGGGACCGGTGAGGTTGTAGGCAATGGCCAGGTTGCGAGGCGTGGGGGCCAGGACATCCGGGAACTGACCGGGGTAGAAATCGTGGCCGCCCGTGACCAAACCTATGAAGGCCTGCGGGTTGAAGACGCCGCTGCTGACCAGGTTTTGCAGATAACCGTTGACGGTCTGAACAAACGGGTTGGCGAAGAATTGCGTGGGGTCGGGTGCGGCTGCGGCCGGGGCGCCGAGTAGCGGTGCGGCCGTAACCGCCCTGCCCACTGCGGCCGTTTGAACCGTAGCGGCGGCCGGAGTGGTCATCGGGGACGGGGCGTTGAACGTCGGCATCGCCATGGTCTGCAGGCTGCTGGCGTGATAGCCCAGCATGGCGGTCGTGTTATCCGCCCACATCTGCAGGTACTGGAGCTCGGTGGCGGCGATCGCGGGGAAGTTGATGCCGAACACGTTTGTCGCGATCAGATGAGCCAGCAGCGCGCGGTTGGCGGTCACCACGCTGGGATGCACCATGGCTGCCTGGGTGGCGGCGAAGGAGCTGGCCATCGTGGTCGCCGCCATCGACATATGAGCGGCCTGTAGCGAGGTGGTCTGTAGCCAGGCGACATAGGGGAGCGTGGATGCGGTCATCGCCGTCGCTGACGGCCCCTGCCAGGGAATGCTTGTCACGATGGAGGCGTAGCCGGCGGCGGTTTGTCCGAGCTCGATCGCCAGCTGGCGCCAGGCCTCGGCAGCGGTGAGCCACGATCCGGGCCCGGGCCCTGAATGAATTAGCGCCGATGTGATCTCGGGAGGAGCCCAGAAGTCCATCCCGACCCCCCGTCAAAGCTTGGAGTCGATAATCCTGATGCCGCGCGTACAGGCCTGCGCGGCCTGTCGTCCGCCACGGAACCGATTTTCGCGTCCCACGTGTTGTCCCTTTCGGTGGCGTTCCTGTCTGGTACATGGCCCGATCCGCCGATTTACAGCCTATGCGCCCCCGCGGCCACTCACTTCGGGAATCGTGAGATTCGGCTGGTCAGCTCGCGGCGCCAATTTCAGCACGTAGATGCCCGTGCGGGCCGCGGCCGCAATTAGTCGAAAACCCGTCGCACACAAGCCCTGAGTGCTGAACGCGGCTGGCCGTCAGTGCACTTGCGCGTTAGAGGGTTGCCAACTCACCAGGGGGGCGCGGGCTTTCGAACCCAGGCGTCGCGACAAATTTGGCCCAGTTGTCCGTAGTCGGGGCTGGCCTGACAATTGCCCATTCGGGGGCCTTCCATGGGGCCATCGGGCGAAGGTCTGTTGATGCAAGCCTGGTAGGCGGTGGGATCGGTGATGCCGGCACAGGGGTCGTCGGCGCGCGCTTGTGCTGGTGCAATGCAGAGGGCTGCCAGTGCTGTCAGCGCCGCCACGGACGCCCCCTTTGCCCTCCTCATCAGTTCTTCCTCTCCTGACCCGATGACCGATTTAGGCCATAACCCAGTGTCGCACTTCGTGATGAGGGCAGTCGAGTATCGCGCAAACAGACTCGAGGGTTCACCCACCCAAGCGTTGCGGCGACGGCGGTTTCGGCTCGTCTAGGGTCCTGACGTCGCGGCCGGCGCCGGCCGACACCGTCGCGGCCTCGCCGCGAGCCAGCCCCACCGTCGCGACGATCACCAACACCGCCGCCACCGCCAGCACGACCCAATCGAAGCCCTGGGCGTCCAACGTCTCGCCCAGCACGGTGATCCCAAGGACCGCGCCGACAATGGGTTTCGCCGCGATGATCGTCGGCAACGACGCCGTCAAAGCCCCTGCGCGGTAAGCCGATTGATGGAAGATCATCCCGGCCGCCCCGCAGAACACCCAGCCGTACGCCTCGGGTCGGGTCCACAATTGGTCGGGGTTGTGTTCGAGGATGTCCACCACGCCCTTCATCAGCACCGCGAACACCGCCAGCAACGAACCGGCGACCGCGGCCAGCAACAGCGCGGCGCCGCACGTGTGGCTGATCGTCGCCATCGCAATGGGTCCGCCGCTGCTCCTGGGGTTGCTGGGCGCCCGGATCTGGTCGGACCGTCCGGTGGCCGCCC
>NZ_LZKF01000249.1:0-42935 GCF_001672665.1 Mycobacterium sp. E2238
GCCGCGGGCCCCGCTGTGGATCGCCGATGCTGATCGCCTGACCGTCGCGAATGTTCGTCGTCGACGCCCGTGCACCGTCGACGAAGATGCCGTTGTGGCTCAGGTCGATGGCCACCCAGTGGGTACCGGCGAAACGCAATATCACTTCAGGGCGGGGCGGTGGCGGCGGCGCGGCCGGATTCAGGAACCGCTCGAGGGCGATGTCGCTGCCCGGACCGTAACCGACGATCACGTCTCGGCCCGGGGCGAAGTCGAACCTCATCGACCCGACCCACACGGTCAACGGGGAGGCTCTGTACGCGGAAGCCTCGGGCCGCATGGCCGCCACCTTTCCTCACGCCGGTCAGCTCGAATTAGTGTCTACCCGCCGGTCGCCGGCTATCCACCGGGGTCCTGCGATCACAGCGTGTTACGCCGGCCCGCCACCGATGCATTGTCGAGAAGCCGGCGCAATACCTTTACCGCGTCCGTCAGCACCTGGCGGTCGACCGGCTCGAGCAACGCGAGTTGCGGTTCGATCGCGGCGGCGCGGTCGGCGCGAACCGCGTTGAGCGTGCGCTTTCCTTGGGGAGTGATGCGGATCCGGACGGCGCGCGCGTCGCCTGGGTCGACGGTCCGGGTGACCAGGCCGGCGTCTTCGAGCCGGCGGACCTGGGTGGTCATGGTCGGTTGCGAGCAGTGATCGACGCCGGCGAGGTCGCCGATCCGGGCCTCGCCGTGCGCTTCGATCGTGGCAAGCAGCCTGGCCTGCGCCGCGGGCAAGGGCATCTGGATCCGCTGGGTGGCCAGCCGGTTGAGCCGCGCCACCACGGCGAGCAAATCCGCGCCCAGCTGTTGGGCCTCGATGTTTGCGGTCTCGACAACTCTGTCCATGTACCCATAGTTCCATAGCTTTGCTAAGCGAGACGAGTGGCGGCCGGTCGAACCGGGTCGGAAGTTACTCGGTGTGATGAAGCGACTTGGCGCCGCGCCCTGGCACAATCAGTGAAGTGAATGCCCGTCGCCCCGTCCGTTCGCGTCGTCGGGGTGGACCTTTACAACCGGCCGAGTTGGCACAGGCATCGGTCATGGGGGCGCTCTGCGCGGTGATCGCGATCATCGCCGGGGTGATTCCGTTTGCCCAGGGGTTGGCACTGCTGGGCACCGTGCCGATGGGGCTGCTGGCCTACCGTTACCGGTTGCGAGTGCTGGTCGCCGCGACGTTTGCTGCCGGGATGATCGCCTTCCTCATCTCTGGACTGGGCGGTTTCCTGACCGTCGTCAACTGTGCGTATATCGGTGGGTTGACCGGCTTCGTCAAGCGCAGGGGACGGGGCACCCCGACGGTGCTCGCCTCCTCCCTTGTTGCCGGAGTCGCCGTCGCGGCCGCCACGGTCGGCATGTTGACGGTGCTGAATCGGCTGCGGCATCTGATCTTTCAGGTGATGACGGCCAACGTCGACGGTGTTGTCGCATTCCTCACCCGGGTGGACCTGCAATGGCTCGGCGCCGACGTGAAGCGGTGCTTCGAATTCGGGCTGCATTACTGGCCGTGGCTGATGCTCGGCTACGTCACCTACGGGGTGATGTTCTCGTCGTTGATCGGTTGGTGGGCGCTTTCGCGCCTGCTGGACCGGATGGGCAACGTTCCGGACGTGCACAAACTCGACGCTCCGGACGAAGCGCCCGGCGCCCCGATCGGGCCGGTACCGGTGCGACTGGACAGGGTGCGGTTCCGCTACCCGCACGCGAAGCAAGACGCGCTGCGCGAAATCAGCCTGGAACTCCAAGTCGGCGAACACATTGCCGTCATCGGCGCCAACGGTTCGGGAAAGACGACGTTGACGCTGATCTTGGCGGGTCGGCAACCGACGTCGGGTACCGTGCAGCGCCCGGGCGCAGTGGGGTTGGGCATGTTGGGCGGCACGGCGCTTGTCCTGCAGCATCCGAAGAGCCAGGTCTTGGGAACCCGGGTCGCCGATGATGTGGTCTGGGGGCTGCCGCCGGGCACCGAGGTCGATGTCGACCACTTGCTCCGCGAAGTGGGTCTCGAGGGTTTTGCCGAGCGCGATACCGGCAGCCTGTCCGGCGGGGAACTGCAGCGCCTCGCTCTGGCCGCGGCGCTCGCCCGGGAACCGGCGCTGCTGATCGCTGACGAGTTCACCAGCATGGTCGATCAGCAGGGCCGTAACGTCCTGTTGAACGTGCTGTCAGGCCTTCCCCAACGGCATCGGACGGCGTTGGTGCACATCACGCATTTCGACAATGAGGCCGCGTCGGCGGACCGGACCATCAACCTCAGCGATTCCTCTGACAACGCCGGCACGGTCGAGACGGCCCCGCCCCCCGCCCCGGCCCCGGCCCTCAAGCGGGCCTTCAACAAGCCGGTACTCGAAATCGTCGACGTCCGACACGAATACAACAGCGGCACGCCCTGGCAGAAGACCGCGCTGCGCGGTATCAGCTTCGTAGTCGAACAGGGCGACGGAATTTTGATCCACGGCGGCAACGGGTCGGGTAAGTCGACGCTGGCGTGGATCATGGCCGGGCTGACCGCTCCCACCAGCGGTGCCTGTTTGCTCGACGGTCAACCCATCCGTGAGCACGTCGGCGCGGTGGGGTTGTCGTTTCAGACTTCGAGGCTGCAACTGATGCGCAGCCACGTTGGCCTGGAAATCGCTTCCGTGGCAGGGTTTTCGGAGCGCGACGTGAACCGCGTGGCGGCTGCCCTTGGCGCGGTAGGTCTGGAGCCCGCGATGGGCAATCGCCGCATCGACCAGCTCAGCGGTGGCGAAATGCGACGAGTGGTGCTGGCCGGACTGCTGGCGTGTTCGCCACGCGTGTTGATCCTCGACGAGCCGTTAGCCGGACTGGACATTTCCAGCCAGCGGGGCCTGCTGCGCCTGCTGGCCGACCTGCGACGTCACCGAGGCCTGACAGTGGTGGTCATCTCGCACGACTTCGTCGGTTTGGAAGAGGTGTGCCCACGCGTTTTGCATCTGCAGAATGGCGCGCTGGAGTCTATGCCGGCCACCGCCACGGCCGGGGGTGTGGCGTGACGGCAACCTCATCCTCGTCCACGGCATCCGGGCGGAGCAGGCGCGGTTCTCGTCCGGTGGTGCTGCTGGTTCCGGTGCCCGGAAGGTCGGCCATTCACAACTTATGGGCCGGCACCAAACTGCTGGTGGTATTCGGTGTTTCGGTGTTGCTGACCCTCTATCCGGGTTGGGTGACGATCGGGGCGGTGGCAGTGCTCGTGGCGGCGGCGATCTGGATCGCACACATCCCCCGGGGTGCGGTTCCGTCGATTCCGCGGTGGCTGTGGGTCCTCCTGGCATTGGGATTCGTGACCGCGGCGTTGGCCGGCGGCAGTCCGGTGGTCTCGATTCACGGTGTTGGCATCGGCCTCGGTGGAGCGTTGAACTTCCTGCGGATCACCGCGCTATCGATCGTTCTGCTCGGGTTGGGGGCCATGGTGTCCTGGACCACCAACGTCGCCGAAATCGCGCCGGCGCTGGCCATTTTGGGTCGCCCGTTCAGGTGGCTGCGGATTCCGGTCGACGAGTGGGCGGTGGCCTTGGCCCTGGCGCTACGCGCCTTCCCGCTGTTGATCGAGGAATTTCAGGTGCTCTACGCAGCTCGTCGATTGCGGCCCAACCACATGCCCCAGGGTCGCAAGGCTCGGGTCCGCCAAACGACGGGCAACTCGATCGACCTGGTGGCCGCCGCCATCGTGGTGACCCTGCGGCGCGCCGATGAGATGGGCGACGCGATCACCGCTCGGGGCGGCACCGGTCAGCTCTCGGCCGACCCGGCGCGGCCGAGATTGGGTGATTGGGCGACGCTCGCGGTCACCCTCGCGGTCAGCGGTGCCGCGGTGGCGATCGAGACGATATTCCACCTGACTCACTAGTCGTTCGCGTAGCGTGAGCGCGTGGCCGACATTCACCGGACTCGCACGATCGCGGCTCGCATCGGTGACATCTGGGAGACGCTGGCGGACTTCGGGGCGATCAGTTCGTGGGCCGGCAACGTCGACCACTCGTGCATCTTGTCCTCCGGCCCCGGCGGAGCTCCCGTCGGGACCGCCCGGCGGGTGCAGGTCAACCGCGACGCCCTCGTCGAGCGCATCACCGAGTTCGACCCGCCCCGCGCGCTCGGCTACGACATCGAAGGCCTGCCCAGACGCCTGCGCAGGGTGTCCAACCGCTGGACGCTGGCATCCACCGGTGATTCGGCCGCCGCGACGGCGGTGACCCTCACCAGCACCGTCGAAATCGGTCCGCACGCAATGCAAAAGCTGGCCGAACGGGTCCTGTGCCGCGTACTCGCGCGACAGTCCGAGGCGATGCTCGCCGGGCTTGCGAATCGATTGGAGCGTGCTGGTGTCTGATCGCCCCGACGTCATCGTCATCATGACGGACGAGGAACGTGCGGTGCCCCCGTACGAGGCTCCCGACGTGCTCGCGTGGCGCGACCGGACACTCACCGGCCGCAAGTGGTTTCAGGACCACGGGGTCAGCTTCACTCGGCACTACACCGGCTCGCTGGCCTGCGTGCCAAGCCGCCCAACGATTTTCACCGGTCACTATCCTGACTTGCACGGCGTCACCCAGACCGACGGCATCGGAAAGACCGCCGGCGATTCGCGCATGCGCTGGCTGCGTGCGGGCGAGGTCCCCACGCTCGGCAATTGGTTCCGGGCGGCCGGATACGACACCCATTACGACGGCAAGTGGCACATCTCGCACGCCGACCTCACCGACCCGAGGACCGGTGGGCCGCTGGCGACCAACGACGAGAACGGTGTCGTCGACGCCGCCGCGGTGCGGCGCTACCTGGAGGCGGATCGGTTGGGGCCGTTCGGATTCTCGGGGTGGGTCGGCCCGGAGCCGCACGGGGCGGCGCTGGCCGACGCCGGTATCCGCCGCGACCCGCTGATCGCCGCTCGGGTGGTCGCGTGGCTCGCCGACCGCTATGCCCGTCGCCGCGACGGCGACCCGGCCGCGCTGCGCCCGTTCCTCCTGGTCGCCAGCTTCGTCAATCCCCATGACATCGTGCTGTTCCCGACCTGGTCCCGGCGCAGCCCGGTCAAGCCGTCGCCACTCGACCCGCCCGCGGTGCCCGCCGCGCCCACCGCGGACGAAGACCTGTCCACGAAACCGGCGGCGCAGATCGCCTTTCGCGAGGCTTACTACTCCGGCTACGGCCCCGCGCCCGCGATCGAGCGGACCTACGAGCGCAACGCGCAGCGCTACCGCGACCTGTATTACCGGCTGCACGCCGAGGTGGACGGGCCGATCGACCGCGTCAGGCGGGCCGTCACCGAAGGCGGCTCGCGCAATGCTGTTTTGGTGCGCACGGCCGATCACGGCGATCTGCTGGGCGCCCACGGCGGTCTGCACCAGAAATGGTTCAACCTCTACGACGAGGCCACCCGCGTCCCCTTCGTCATCGCGCGCATCGGCGAGCGCTCGACGCGGCCACGGCTTGTCGCCGCACCCACCTCCCACGTCGACCTGGTCCCCACGCTGCTGGCGGCGGCGGGCATCGATGTCGCGGCGGCCTCCGCCACGCTGGCCCAGTCGTTCTCGGAAGTGCATCGGCTGCCCGGCCGGAACCTCATGCCCGTCGTGGACGGCGCCGCGGCCGACGAGACTCGTGCCGTCTACCTGATGACCCGCGACAACATGCTCGAAGGGGATAGCGGCGCGTCGGGATTGGCTCGCCGCCTGAAGCGGACCGTCAATCCGCCTGCGCCGCTGCGCATCCGCGTCCCGGCCCACACCGCCTCCAACTTCGAGGGTCTGGTGGTCCGCGTCGACGACGCGACGGTTCCCGGTTGCGCAGGCCATCTCTGGAAGCTGGTGCGCACCTTCGACGACCCGGGCACCTGGACGGAGCCAGGAGTGCGGCACTTGGCGGCCAATGGGCTCGGGGGAGAGGCTTACCGGACCTCCCCGCTCGACGATCAGTGGGAGCTATACGACCTCACCGTGGACCCGATCGAAGCGATCAACCGTTGGACCGATCCGGATCTGCACAGCGTGCGTCAGCACCTGCGGATGGAGCTCAAGCAGGCCAGGGCCAGTTCCGTCCCGGAGCGAAACCGCCCGTGGCCCTATGCATCTCGCCGGCCGCCGACGGCGGGGCCGTCGAGGCTGAGGCGCCTGATTGCGGCTGCGTTCGATCGCTGAATCACGTGTGCCACATGAGACCCATCCTGTGGGCATTACATGGTCGGCGAATTTGATATCGCGGGCGATAGCACATTCGAAGGTCGCCAGATGGCCGGAAGCGCAACGCCGCTAAGTTCGCATGCGGTCGATGAGGTTCGACAACACCACGATGCTTTCGCTGCGCTCGATGTCCGCGCTCGAGCGGATGCGTTCGAGGGCCGCCTCTAGATGCCGCATGTCGCGGGCCAGTACGTGCAGGATCGCATCCGACGTGCCGGTGACCGTCGCCGCGCTGACCACCTCGGGCATGTCCACCCACGCCGCGCGGAGCCGATCGGGCTCGATCGTGCCGTGGCAGAACACCTGCACGTAGGCCTCTGTCTTCCAGCCGAGCGCGTTAGGGTCGACGACCGTCGTGAAGCCCCTGATCACCCCGTCGTCGACCATCCGGTCGACGCGGCGCTTGACCGCCGGCGCCGAGAGGTTCACCGTCTGGCCGATTTCCGCGAAGGTGGCCCGTGCGTTTCTGGTCAACTCGGAGAGGATGCGCTCGTCCGTCCCATCCAGGCGGTCCATCCGTTACCCCTTAATAAATCGCCGCGACGCGCGGCTTGGTGCAATAAATCAACTATAGACGCGCAAGAAACGTCGTTTGCTTGTTTGAGCTGCCGGAAATACCGTTGATCTATGACGGATTCGTACGTTGCGCCACGCGCGACCGGCAAGCTCGTCCGCACGCCGCGGGCCCGCCGGTACGCGATGACGCCGCCGGAGTTCTTCGCGGTGGAGTACGCGATCAACCCGTGGATGGACATCGCCACCCCCGTCGACGTGGGCGTCGCGATGGCCCAATGGAACTCCCTGCGCGCGGCCTACCTACGGCTGGGGCACCGGGTGGAGGTGATCAAGCCCGTGCCCGGCCTCCCGGACATGGTGTACGCCGCAAACGGCGGATTCATCGCGGGCGACGTCGCGATCGTCGCGAGATTTCGATTCGCCGAGCGGGCGGGCGAATCACGCGCCTACGCCGAATGGATGTCCTCGTTCGGGTACCGGCCGGTGTCCACCCGTCATGTCAACGAGGGGCAGGGCGACTTGCTGATGGTCGGGGAGACGGTGTTGGCGGGCTATGGCTTTCGCACCGACCGGCGTGCACACGCGGAAATCTCCGCGGCGCTGCGGGCGCCGGTCGTCTCACTCGAGTTGGTGGATCCACGCTTTTATCACCTCGACACCGCGCTGGCGGTTCTCGACGACCAGACCATCGCGTTCTACCCGCCGGCGTTCAGCGCGCCCGCGCGGGACCAACTGCAGGCTCTGTTTCCCGGCGCGATCGTGGTCGCAAGCGCCGACGCGTTCGTGCTCGGCCTCAACGTCGTCTCCGATGGCCTGCACGTCGTCCTCCCTGCCGCGGCAACGGGTTTCGCCGCGCAGCTGCGTGCGGCCGGTTTCGAGCCGATCGGCGTCGAGCTGTCCGAACTCCTCAAGGGCGGCGGTTCGGTCAAGTGCTGCACATTGGAGGTGTTTCCATGACGATCCTCGACGCCCGGACCTCGACCCGGACCGAATCGGCGATCGGCTTGGTCGAACGCTTTGCGGCACACAACTATTCGCCGTTGCCCGTGGTGGCGGCCAGCGCCGAGGGTGCGTGGATCACCGACGTGGAGGGCCGGCGCTATTTGGATTGCCTGGCCGCCTATTCAGCGGTCAACTTCGGCCATCGCAACCCGGAGATCACCGCGGCGGCCCACGCCCAGCTCGACACCGTTACGTTGGTGAGCCGCGCGTTCCATTCCGACACCCTCGGTCCGTTCTGCGCCGCCCTTGCCCGGCTGTGCGGCAAAGACCTGGTGTTGCCGATGAACTCGGGCGCAGAAGCCGTGGAGAGCGGTCTCAAGGTCGCGCGCAAGTGGGGTGCGGAGGTCAAGGGCGTGCCCGATGGCCGGGCCAATATCATCGTCGCGGACAACAACTTCCACGGCCGCACGATCAGCATCGTCAGCTTCTCCTCGGATCCGGCGGCGCGGGATGGATTCGGACCATTCACCCCGGGTTTCCGCTCCGTGCCCTTCGGGGATGCCGCCGCGCTGGCCCGCGCGATCGACGACGACACCGTCGCGGTCCTGCTCGAGCCGATCCAGGGCGAGGCCGGCATCGTCGTCCCGCCCGACGACTACCTGCCGACCGTGCGCGCCCTGTGCAGCGAGCACCACGTTCTTATGATCGCCGACGAGATTCAGTCTGGCCTGGCGCGCACGGGGCGCACCTTCGCCTGCGACCACTGGGGCGTGGTGCCGGACGTCTACCTGCTCGGCAAGGCGCTGGGCGGCGGTGTGGTTCCCTTGTCGGCGGTGGTCGCCGACGACGAGGTGCTGGGTGTGCTGCATCCCGGCGAACACGGCTCGACCTTCGGTGGTAATCCGTTGGCGGCCGCTATCGGCACCACCGTGGTTTCCATGCTGGGCCGCGGAGAGTTTCAAGCCCGCTCGGCGAAATTGGGCGCACACCTGCACGGGCGCCTGCGAGGCCTGCTTGGCCACGGTGTCGTGGCGGTGCGCGGCCTGGGACTGTGGGCCGGCGTCGACGTCGACCCCGCGCTCGGGACGGGCAAGCAGCTGAGTCTTCGGCTGGCCGATCGTGGTGTGTTGGTGAAGGACACGCACGGGTCGACGTTGCGGTTCGCGCCACCGCTGGTGATCGGCGAGCAGGAGATCGACTGGGCGATTGAGCAGTTCGCTATGGCGTTGCGGGGGGCTGGCCCATAATCAGCTGATCGAGCAAGGAGGGGTAATTGCCACCCACGTCGATCAGCTTGAAAGAGCAGATGCTGCGGCGCCGCCCGGTTGTGGGCACGCCCGTCGCGTACGGGGCCGCGGACCACCTCAAGCGGACCATCGGCACCTTCCAGCTGACCATGTTCGGGGTCGGCTCGACGGTCGGGACGGGCATCTTCTTCGTCATGTCTCAAGCCGTGCCCGAAGCCGGCCCCGGAGTCATTCTGTCGTTCCTCATCGCCGGGCTCGCCGCTGGGCTCGCGGCCATCTGCTACGCCGAATTGGCCTCCGCGGTACCGGTTTCCGGGTCGTCGTACTCCTACGCGTACACCACCCTGGGTGAGGTCGTCGCGATGGGGGTGGCGGCGTGCCTGCTGCTGGAGTACGGGGTGTCGACCGCCGCGGTCGCGGTGAACTGGAGCGGCTACCTCAACAAGTTGCTCAGCAATGTGTTCGGAATCCAATTTCCGCACGCGGTGTCCGCCGCGCCATGGGATGCGCGTCCCGGCTTCGTGAACCTGCCGGCGATCATCTTGCTCGCTATGTGCGCGCTGCTGCTCATCCGCGGCGCCAGCGAGTCGGCCCGGGTCAACACGATCATGGTGCTGGTCAAGCTGGGCGTGCTGGTCATCTTCGTGATCATCGGCTTCACCGCGTTCGACGCGACCCATCTCCGCGACTTTGCGCCGTTCGGTGCGGCGGGCATCGGCTCGGCCGCGGGCACCATCTTCTTCTCCTATATCGGTCTCGATGCCGTGTCGACCGCCGGCGACGAAGTGAAGAACCCGCAGAAGACCATGCCCCGCGCGTTGATCGCGGCGCTGGTAACGGTCACTAGCGTGTATGTGCTCGTCGCGCTCGCCGCGCTGGGCACTCAGCCGTGGCAGGACTTCGCCGGGCAACAGGAGGCCGGCCTGGCCACCATCCTCGACAAGGTCACGCGCGGCAGCTGGGCAAGCACGATCCTGGCCGCCGGCGCCGTCATCTCGATCTTCTCCGTCACTTTGGTCACCATGTACGGACAGACGCGCATCCTCTTCGCCATGGGCCGCGACGGGTTATTGCCGTCGCGATTCGCGCGCGTGAACACGAGCACCATGACCCCGGTGAGCAACACGGTGATCGTGGCGATCGCCGCCTCGGCGTTGGCCGCCTTCATACCGCTGGAGAAGTTGGCGGACATGGTGTCCATCGGGACGCTCACCGCGTTCGTGGTCGTTTCCGCCGGAGTGATCATCTTGCGGGTGCGTGAACCCGACCTGCCCCGGGGATTCAAGGTCCCCGGTTACCCCGTCACGCCCGTCCTTTCGGTGTTGGCGTGCGGGTACATCCTCGCCAGCCTGCACTGGTACACCTGGATCGCGTTCAGCGGCTGGGTCGCGCTCGCGTTAATCTTCTACTTCGTGTGGGGCCGCCATCACAGCGCGCTCAACAGCGAAACGCTCGAGCGAGACGCGCTATGAGCGTCGTCGTCGGCTACCGGGCCGGCAAGGTTGGGCTCTCGGGATTGCATTTGGGCGTACGTATCGCGCGCACCCGCGGCACCTCGCTCACCGTGGTGACGATTGTGCCCAAGCCCTGGCTGACTCCGTCGCGCGCCCGCGTCGACGCCGAATACGAGATGTGGGCCGACGCGCTGGCCGCGGAGTCGGCGAACGAGGCCGCCCGCTTTTTGGACAAGGTGGCCGACGACATCGAGGTCACCTACGTGCACCGCGCACACGGCTCGGTGTCGGGGGGACTCCTCGAGGTCACCCACGAGATTGACGCCGACGTGCTCGTGCTGGGCTCGTTGCCCAGCGGCGGGCGCGGCCAGGTGCTGATCGGCTCCACCGCCGACTGGCTGCTGCACGCGTCGCACGTGCCGGTGGCCATCAGCCCGCGCAATTACCCTGCGCACCAAGGCAAGTTGACCCGCCTCAGCTGTGCCTACTCGGCCACCCCCGATGCGGTCGACGTGGTGAGACGCTGCTTCGAGTTCGGGCAGCGGTTCGGTGTACCGGTGCGGGTGATCACGTTCGCGGTCCGCGGCAAGACGATGTATCCGCCGGAGGTCGGGCTTGAGGTCGAGGATGAAGTGTTGCAGGCCTGGGCGTCACAAGTGCGCGGCATCCTCGAAGAGCTGAAGACAAACGGGATCGTCAGTGAAGACGTTGCGCTGCAGGTGGTTACCGGCCGCAGTTGGAAAGACGCGCTGGCGAAGGCGAATTGGCAGGAGGGTGAGATCCTGGCATTGGGCACCCGGCCGCGCGGCGACATCCGGCGGGTCTTCCTCGGTTCCCGCAGCGCCAAGATCATCCGGGAAAGCCCCGTGCCGGTGCTGGTGTTGCCGGGCTAGCGCTGCGCAGCCGCGTTGGCGGCCGCTTGCGCCCGTTTCAGGGCTACCGCGACATCGCCGCGGCCCAAGAACATTTCGTCGAAATAGGGCTGCAGGGCGTCGTTGCCGGCCGCGAAGCCTGCCCCGCCGGGGGCCGCGATGCGCGGGCCGTTGAGCACCGCGAAGAAGGGTGTGACGTCGACGCCTCTGGCGGACCAGTAATGGAAGTAAACCGGCTGAGCCGACAGGACCGCCGGGATGGCCGCGCCCTCGCGCCCCAGGAACTCGTTGCCCGCCTTGCTGCCCATCCACGCCAGGACCTGACGGACGGCCTCGGGGTGTTTCGTCGCGGCGTTGCCCGCCGCCGCAATGCCGTTCGTGACGCTCACCCGGCCGACCGGGCCCACCGGCATCATCGCCACTCCCCAGCGGAAGCGGGCATCGCGGGCCACCGGCGCCAGGTTGTAGGTGCCGGACTGGAACAGCGCCATCCTGCCGGCCAGGAACTGGTTGCGGGAGAAGTCACCGTTGTCGTTGGTGTCCGAGGCGGGCGGCGCGACGTGGTCGTCGTTGATCAGGCGGACCAGATAGCGGAAGGCTTGCACGGCGCCGGGATTGTCGAACGCGAACGTGTCGCCGCGCTGGAAGATGCCGCCGGCCGAGCCGATGTAGTTGAGGTAGATACCCTGTGGGTCGTTGGCGGCGTTGTAGCCCCACTGTCGTACTCGGCCGGCATCGAAACCCGCCGTGTTTCCGCGACGTCCGTCGGCGTCCAAAGTGAGCCGGGCGAGCATGGGCCGCAGCGTGTCACCCTCGCCGGGGCTCCACCGCAACCCGTTCAGCCGGGCGGGGTCGACGCCGGCCGCGGCGAGCAGGTCCGCGTTGTAATACAGCGCGATCCCGGCATCGGTCAGCTGCGGCACCCCCCACAGCGCGCCTCCGCGGGTGAACTGGTCGACGACCGCCGAGTCCCACGCCGAGGCGGACCCCGGCTCGAGTGTCGTGCCGATGTTCATCAGCCGGCCGCTGTCGGCGTAGGCGGCCAGATAGGCGTTGGAAAGCCAGAAGATGTCGTCGGCACTCCCGCCGGCGATATCGGTGCGTAGCGTGTCGAAGTACGTCGAATACGCAACCACGCTGGTGTGCACCGCGATATCGGGATGCGTGCGATTGAACGCCTCGAACGACTGCCGATAAGCCGTGGCGATTTGTTCGGCCCAGACCCGCACCGTCACGACGATCTTGCCGCCGGGGGGTTGGCCGGAGTAGTCCAGCAGCACCGCGGTCGCACCCAACAGCACCGCGACCAGCGCGAGCGCCCCGGCCATCAGCGTCGAAAAGCGCGGGCGAGTCATGGGCTGCACCGAGATTGCCGCGGTGGTCGTGGATCACCCGAAATCGCAGCCGTGACGGGAATCTCGGTGTGCGGGCGGCTCACTTGAGCCCCGAGACGACGATCGATGCGACGATGTGGCGCTGGAAAACCACGAACAGTGCGATCAGCGGGACGATCGCGACCGTCGTCGCCGCCATGACCAGCGTCCACTGGGAGTTGAACCGCGACTGCAGGTCGGCCGTCGCCACCGTGAGCACCCGCCACTTGTGCCCGCTGGTGATCACCAACGGCCACATGAAGTTATTCCACTGCGAGACCACCGTGATCAGCGTCAAGGCCGCCAGCACCGGCCGGCTGGACGGAATCACCACGTGCACTATCACGTCCAAAGTGTTGGCCCCGTCCAGGTGGGCGGCGTTGACCAAGTCGTTCGGGATGATGCGAAAGTGCTCCCGCAGCAAGAAGATCGCATACGGCGAGCCGAACATGAACGGCAATACCAGCGCCCAGAACGTGTTGCGCAGGCCGAGCTGGGCCATCATCAAATACAGCGGCACTACGGTCACGGTTCCCGGCACCATCAACGTCGCGATGTAGACCCAGAACAGTGCGTCGCGCCCGGGAAACTGCAAGCGCGCGAACGCGTATGCGGCCAGCACCGAAAAGGTCAACTGGCCCACCAGGATCACCGCGGTCATCAAGGCCGTCACCGCCGCCGCGCGGCCGAATCCGGCTCCACCGAGGTCGGCGTAGTTGGACAAGGTGAACGGCCGCGGCAGTTGTAGCGGCGTACCGGTGGCGAACTGATGTGCCGAGGTGAACGAGGTCAACAGACCAAGTAGGAAGGGGACCAACGTGATCAGCGCACCGAGGATGAGTCCGCCGTAAATTGCGAGCCGGCTAAGTGAGGTCATAGCTGATCCGCCGCCGGAAGTAGAGGTGCTGCACCATGGTGACGCCGATCAGGATGACGAACAGCACCACCGCCATCACCGACGCGCGCCCGATGGCAGCCGCGCCGAAAGCCTCGGCGTAGATGCGGTGAGCCACCAGGTCGGTGCTGCCCCCCGGTCCGCCGCCGGTCAGCGCATAGACCATATCGAAAACCTGTGCCGTGCTGACGATCCCGGTCACCAGGACGAAGAATGTCGTCGGCCGCAGCATGGGCAGGGTGATGCGCCAGAACCGTTGCCATGCGGTGGCGCCGTCGGTGCGCGCGGCGGCGTGAACGTCGTCGGGGATCGCCAGCAGGCCCGCCAGGAACGACAGCGAGACGTAGCCGACGTTGGTCCACACGACGACGGCCGACACAAGCGGCAGGGCGAAGCTGGGGTCCGACAGCCATTCGATGCTGTGTCCCAGCACAGTGCTCACGGCCCCGTCCGTGGGGGCCAGAATCCAGCGCCACAACACGGCGATCGCGAGCGGCGCGCAGATCCACGGCAGCACGTAGAGGGTGCGGAACAGCCCGGTGCCGGGAAGCTGCCGCGCCAGCATGGAAGCGGCCAGCAGGCCCAGCACCGTCTGCGCCGGCACCACGATCGCCACGAAGAGGGCCGTGACGATCAGCGAGTTGGCGAAGTTGCGATCCGTCAGCACCGACCGCCAGTTGGCAACGCCCACATAGTGCAGCGGGCCCAGCAGGTCCCAGCGGTAGAGGCTGAGCCAAATCACCACGAGGATGGGCAGCAGCAAGAAGGCCACGACCCCGAACAAGCTCGGCGCCAGCAGGGCATAGCCCAGCGCGGTGGAGCGAGGCTGTGTCCTCAGGGCGCCGCTGGCCATGGAGGTAATTAAAGCGGGCGGGGCCGGGGTTTGGGGCGAACGGCCGTTACGGTGGATCCGTGACACCGAACCGGGGGATCGATGCCGACTTCCTGAATCTGCCGCGCCACCAGTTGGCCGAGGCCGCGCTTTCGTCGGCCAGCGCGGCCGGTGCAAGCTACGCCGACCTGCGGGTTCACCGCATCGTGACCGAGATCATCCAGCTGCGCGACGGCGAGCTGGAGACGGCGGTCGTCAATCGCGAGGTCGGTTTGGCGGTGCGGGTGATCGTCGATGGCACGTGGGGATTCGCCTCGCACGCGGAACTGGCGCCCTCGGTTGCCGCCGAGACGGCGCGTCGAGCCGTGCAAGTGGCCACCACCCTGGCGACGTTGAATAGCGAGCGCGTCGAGTTGGCGCCCGAGCCGGTCTACGCCGACGCCACCTGGGTGTCCGACTACCGGATCGACCCGTTCAGCGTGCCGGCGGCCGACAAGATCGGCGTGCTGGAGGAATACTCCGGCCGGCTGCTCAGTGCCGACGGCGTCGACCACGTGTCGGCCGTGCTCACCGCCGTCAAGGAGCAGACCTTCTACGCCGATACCTTCGGATCGTCGATCACCCAGCAGCGGGTGCGGGTGCAGCCGTCGCTGGAGGCGGTCACCGTCGACGCCGCGGCGGGCAGCTTCGACTCGATGCGCACGCTGGCCCCGCCGATGGGGCGCGGCTGGGAAGTGCTGGCCGGCGACGAGGTGTGGAACTGGACGGACGAGCTGGCGCAGTTGCCGTCGCTGCTCGCCGAAAAGGTCAAGGCGCCCAGCGTGGCGGCGGGGCGCAAAGACCTGGTGATCGACCCCACCAACCTGTGGCTGACCATTCACGAATCCATCGGGCACGCAACCGAATACGACCGGGCCATCGGCTACGAAGCCGCCTACGCGGGAACCTCTTTCGCCACCCCTGACAAACTCGGCACCATGCGGTACGGCTCCCCGGTGATGAACGTGACCGCCGACCGCACCGTCGACCACGGCCTGGCCACCATCGGTTACGACGACGAGGGCGTGGCCGCGCAAAGCTGGGATCTGGTGCGCGACGGGGTGTTTGTCGGCTATCAGCTCGACCGGGTGTTCGCTCCTCGTCTGGGGCAGCCGCGGTCCAACGGGTGCTCGTACGCCGACTCGCCGCATCACGTGCCGATTCAGCGGATGGCCAACGTGTCGCTGCAGCCGGCGCGCGAGGACGTCAGCACCGCCGACCTGATCAGCCGTGTCGAGGACGGCATCTACATCATCGGCGACAAGTCGTGGTCAATCGACATGCAGCGCTACAACTTTCAGTTCACCGGTCAGCGATTCTTTCGCATCCGCGACGGTCGGCTGGACGGTCAATTGCGAGACGTCGCCTACCAGGCCACCACCACCGATTTCTGGAACTCCATGGAAGCCGTGGGCGGCCCGTCGACTTGGCGGTTGGGGGGCGCGTTCAACTGCGGCAAGGCGCAGCCCGGCCAGATCGCCCCGGTCAGCCACGGCTGCCCGTCGGCCTTGTTCCGCGGCGTCAACGTGCTCAACACCCGAACCGAGGGCGGCCGATGATCACCCCGCAGCATGTCGTCAACCTCGTTTTGGAGGAGGCCGCCAAACTCGGCGGCGCGAGCGAGACCATGGTGCTCGTCACCGACAAGGTCGAGGCGACGCTACGCTGGGCGGGCAATTCGATGACCACCAACGGTGTTTCGGTGAACCGCAGCATCACGGTGATCTCCGTCGTCCGCGAAGGGTCCAGCGCGCGGATCGGCACGATGGTCTCCGCCGAGGTGGACCCGCGGGTGATCCCCGAGTTGGTGGCGGCGTCCCAGGAGGCGGCCCGCTCGGCGCCCGAGGCCGGTGACGCCGCGCCGCTGTTGACCGATACCGGGGTGCCCGTCGATTGGGACGCGCCGGCGCCCGGCACCGGACCGTTGGTGTTCGCCGAGGTCGCCGACTCCTTGAGCCGCGGCTTCCGCGGCACCGACCGGCTGTATGGCTTTGCGCACCATAGCGTTTCGACGACGTTCCTGGCATCGTCGACCGGAGTGCGCCGGCGCTACACCCAGCCCGCCGGGGCGGTGGAGATCAACGGCAAGCGCGGCGACGCGAGCGCGTGGGCCGGTATTGGGACGCCCGACTTCGTCGACGTGCCAATGGATTCGCTGCTCGAAGAGCTGTCGATGCGGCTCGGCTGGGCCGAGCGCCGCGTGGAACTGCCCGCGGGACGCTACGAGACGATCATGCCGCCCTCCACGGTGGCCGACATGATGCTTTACCTCGCCTGGTCGATGGCCGGCCGGGGTGCCAGGGAGGGCCGCACCGCGTTCTCGGCGCCCGGCGGCGGGACGCGGGTGGGGGAGCGGCTCACCGAATTGCCGCTGACCCTGTTCTCCGATCCGATGGCGCCGGGCCTGGCATGCACGCCGTTCGTCGCGGTGAGCAGCTCGTCGGAGACGGCGTCGGTGTTCGACAACGGCATGGAGATCGGTCAAGTGGACTGGATCCGCAACGGGGTGATCAATGCGCTGGCCTACCCGCGTGCGACGGCGGCCAAATTCGATGCCGACGTCGCGGTGGCCGCCGACAACCTGGTGATGACCGGTGGGTCGGCCGAGCTTGCCGACATGATCGCGGCCACCGAACGCGGCCTGCTGCTGACCACACTGTGGTACATCCGCGAGGTGGACCCCACCACGCTGCTGCTCACGGGATTGACCCGCGACGGCGTCTACCTCATCGAAGATGGCGAGGTGACCGCCGCCGTCAACAACTTCCGGTTCAACGAGAGCCCGCTGGACCTGCTGCGGCGGGTCACCGAGGCCGGGGCGAGCGAGAAGACCCTGCCCCGGGAGTGGGCGGACTGGGCCACCCGCGCGGCCATGCCGTCGCTGCGGATACCGGACTTCTACATGTCTTCGGTGAGCCAGGCGCAATAGGCGATTGCCGCTGGGCCGGTCGCGTTCTAGCGTGTGACGAATGGCGGCTCCGGTTTCGGTCCAAGAAGATCAGCTCACACGGTTGGTGGCACTGTCTCCGGGATCGCCGCCGGACGCGCGCATCGCAGCCCTGGTTCGGCGGACGTGCGCCCAGACGCTGTCGCTCCCGCCACTGCCGAGTCGTATCGAGGTCGGCACGCCCGAGTCGGAGGCCGAAGTCGCCACCATCGAGTTCGCCGAGCAGTTCAGCGCCGACGTTTCCGCGATCACCGACGGGCATCGGTCCCGGCTGATTAAACACCTGGGCGACAAGGCGTTTGGCGTAGTGGTCCTGATGTATATCGCCGACTTCGTTCCCCGGGTACGGGCCGGGCTCGAAGCGCTCGGCGTCGGCTCGGAGTATTTGGGCTGGGTCGACGGCGCCATCGAATGGGATCGCACCACCGAGCCGTCGGGAGCGGTGTTCAACGATTTCTTGCCTTCGGTGGCCCGGATGCGGGCGCTGGACCCCGTCACCTCCGAGCTGGTCCGACTGCGCGGGGCGGCTCAGCACAACTGCCGGTTGTGCAAGTCGCTGCGGGAGGGCACCGCGCTGGATGCCGGCGGTTCGGAGGCGCTCTACGACGAGATCGACCGCTTCGAGTCGTCGGATCTGCTCGACGACCGCGCGAAAGCGGCCCTGCGCTACGCCGATGCGTTAATTTGGACCCCTGCGCACCTCGCCGCCGACGATGCCGCCGAGGTGCGCTCCCGGTTCTCCGATGCCGAGGCCGTGGAGCTCACCTTTGACATCATGCGGAATGCAAGCAACAAAGTCGCCGTCGCGTTAGGCGCCGACGCCCCTCGGGTCGAGCACGGTACCGAGCGATATCTGCTCGGAGCCGACGGCAAGACCGTCTTCAACTGATACTTTCCGCGGCCGGCGTGGCGTCGGGTGCGGGGCGATTAGCCGCTGGTCAAGAGGCTTTCGACCCTGGCTGTGATGCCTCAGCCGAAGTGGATCGGACGACGGCCCGATGCCCGGGGCGAAGTAGCAAATGTTAACCATCCGTACACGGTCACGCAAACTAAAGTTCGCCGCTCGGGCCGCGGGTACTGGCTAAATTTATGTCCCGACACCAAAACTCATATGTGAACTCATATGTGCCGGTGATCTCAGATGGCAGCGGCGCCTGAGTTGACGACCATACACCGCGTGACTGTTAGCCGTTGCCCGGATCGCTGTCGGTTAGCAGTTACCACACAAGGCTTGGCTTGCGTCGGAGAGCAAATCGCTCCCACGCAGAGGGAGGACCGGAGATGACAACCACCCGTTCGCGTTCGCGCATGCGCGGGTCATCGGTTTGGGTTGCCGGCGTCGCGCTGGGTGCCTCGATGCTCGGTGGCGCGGTGCTCTCGGCACCGCAAGCTTCGGCGTCCTGCAACTTGAGTCCCAAGGACGACCAGTACATTCAGCTGCTCGCGCAGAACAAGATGGTCCACAACGCCGACTTCAGCGATTGCACTGAGGCCGCCGAGGGACGGTGGTTCGCCGACCAGGTCCGGAACCACCCGAATCCGTTCGGAGAGGCCCAGGAGCTGGTCAACATGATCACCAACACCACGTCGATGAGCCAGGCGCAGGCCGAGTGGGAGGTCGAGTCGGCGATCTACGTCTACGCGCCGGACGTGATCCCGAAGATCAAGGATCAGGCCGCTCACGCTGACTGGCCGACGGCGTAACGACGCGGCTCTGCCAGCTAACTCACGCAAGGCGCCGGCGCGGCTGGGCGCCGGCGAGTGTCCGATCGCCATTTTACGGCGGCCTTTCGTCGCGTGAGTGCCAACCGCCTTTCGTTATATGCAGTGTCGCGCAAGCTTTTTGGCTAACCGCTGTTCATTCAATGTTCGACGAGCCGGTCGTTTGACCTGCTCGTCGACGGTGGTACCCGAGCGTTAGCGCGAAGGGCACAGTAGCAAATTTCCATGATGAGGGGGTCTGGAGAAGTGACGATTTCACGATCGCGCGCGCAGTTGGCGGCGGGGGCCGCCGTTGTGGTGGGGGCCGCGATGTTCGGTGGTGCCGTGCTGACAGCGCCGCACGCCTCGGCGTCGTGCAACATGAGCCCCGCCGACGATCAGTACATCAAGCTGCTGGCGCAGAACAAGATGGTTCACAACGCCGATTTCAACGACTGCAGCGAGGCCGCCGAGGGGCGCTGGTTCGCCTCTCAGGTCCGGTCCAACCCGAATCCGTTCGGAGAGGGTCAGGAGCTGATCAACATGATCACCAGAACCACGCCGATGAGCCAAGCCCAGGCCGAGTGGGAAGTTGAATCTGCGGTCTATGTCTACGCACCGGACATGATTCCCAAGATGAAGGATGAGGCCGCGCGACAGGTCCCCGGGCAACCGGCGCCCATGTGATGCCCTTCGGGGGCTGCCTGGACGCCTGTGCATGGCCGCCCAATCTTGCTGCGCGTAAGGGTTTTTGGCGTTAGTTCCGAGCTTCTGAGGCCGGTCGCGGCCGCCTGCGATGCGTCCGTCGGTACTTATCCACCGTGTCGACGCCGAACAGGATCGGCACTGCGGCGACCGCGACGACCCAACCCCACAGGGGCGGATTCCATTGACCGAGCAAGCGCGCAATGGGGGGTACCCACAGTTCGACAAGGGAGAAGGCCAGCCCGATGAACGCCGCGGGTACCAGGAGCCGGTTGGTGAGCCAGCCCAACGCTCCTGGCCAGCGCGAGGAGGACCGGCACGCAAAGACGTTGGCGGTCTGGGCGAGGACGACTGTGATGAACGCCGCGCCGGAAGCCATCGCCAGGTCGTGTCCGGCCGGGAACGGGTTTGCGGGACGCCAGCCGAGCGCCATCAGGGATACGACGAAGGCGGTCAGCGAGACGACGGCCTCGAGCGGGCCCAGCACCCCGAATGCGCGGTGCAGCACAGTGCGGTTCATCAGTCGTCCGTGAACCGGAGGCCCCTCGAGCAGGTGCTTGGCGGGCGGCTCGGCGCCGAGCGCGACAGCCGACAGGGTGTCGGTGCCGATGTCGAGTGCGATGATCTGCAGAACACCGAGCGCGAGGGGAAACAGGCCGCCCGAAAGCGCCCAAACGAGGAAGGGTGCAAGCTCGGCAACGTTGTCGGTCAGGTGGTAGGTCAGGAACCGGCGGATATTGACGAAGGTGGCGCGCCCTTGCTCGATGCCGGCCACGATGCCGGCGAAAGAATCGTCGAGCAGAACGAGGTCGGCCGCTTCGCGTGCGACGTCGGTGCCGGACCGGCCCATCGCCACACCGATGTCGGACTCGTGCAACGCCGGTGCGTCGTTGACTCCGTCGCCGGTCATCGCCACCACGTGGCCCCGGGAGCGAAGCGCACGGGCGATGCGGAGTTTGTCCTCGGGAGACACCCGAGCGATCACCACCCCGTCGTGGTCGAGGACAGCGCCGAGATGCTGCTCGTCCTCCGGTAGCTCCGCTCCCAACAGCACCGGTGAGTCGGCGGCCCGTAGCCGCACCTCGTTGGCGATGGCCGTGGCGGTGGCCGGATGATCACCGGTCACCATCGCCACCTTCACTCCCGCTTTGCGGCACGCGTCGAGCGATGCGGAGATGTCCTCACGTGGCGGATCCTCGAGCGCCACGAGGCCGAGCAGGGACAAACCCTCTTCGCATTCCTGTTGATCCCGGGGGGTACGGCTGGCCCTCGGGCCCGCGGCGACGGCGAGCACCCGGAGCCCCCGGGCAGTCAGGGCGTCGACGGCCCGGTGTGCTGCGGGGTCGTCACCGCAGAGCGGAAGCACGGCATCCGGTGCGCCTTTCACCACGGTTTCGTTTGTCAGCACGACGGCCATGCGGCGCAGTCGGGGATCGAAGGGGAACCGCAGTTCGGCATGGACGGTGCGACGGTCCTCGACGGTGTCGATGCCGAGTCGTCGGGCGAAGGTGTCGAGGGCAGCCTCCATGGGGTCGCCGTGGGCCCGCCACTGCCCGTCGACTTCTTCGGCGTATCCGGTGGAGCAGCGTTCTCCGGCTAGCGCGAGCCGGCGAACGGACTGCTCCGCAGTCGGTGAAGACCACGTGAACCGGGCTTTGGGGCCGTAACCGGCACCGTCGATGGTCGACGAGCCGGCCGGCGTCCAGGCTTCGACCACCGTCATCTGATTGCGGGTGAGGGTTCCCGTCTTGTCGGTACAGATGAACGTCGTGGAACCGAGCGTCTCGACGGCCTCGAGGTTGCGGACCAGGATCTGCCGTTTCGCCATCTGCTCCGAGCCCCAGGCGAGGGAGAGCGTCACGGTGGGCAGCAACGCCTCGGGGACCAGGGCGACCGTGACGCCGATCGCAAAAACGAAGGCCTGCTGGATCGGGTTGCCCACGAGCATAGAAACGAGCAGGAACAACACACCCACACTGATTGCGATCGCTGCGATCAGGCGCACGACACCGCGCAAACCGCGCGTCAGTGGGGTGTCCGGTTTCCTGGCCGAGGTGGTCAGCCGGGTGATGCCGGCCAGGCGGGTCTGTTGGCCGATCGCGGTCACCAGTGCGCGCGAATCTCCTTCCACGACGAAAGTGCCGGCGAACAGCGGTTCACCTGCTGCGACTGCGCCGGCCTCGCTCTCACCGGTGAGCATGGAGGAGTCGACCAGCAACCGATTCTGGCTGAGCACCACGGCGTCGGCGGGAACGCGGTCGCCGCTTTCCAGTAGCAGCACGTCGTCGACGACCACGTCCTCGGCCTCGATCACCCGCCGAGCGCCGTCGCGCAAGACCGTTACGCGGGTCGGCAGCATCTCCTGGAGCCGGTCGGCGGCGCGGTCTGCCCGCGCTTGTTGGATCAAGGAGAAGATCCCGTTCACCACGATTACCGCGATGATGGCGACGCTGAGTTGTGGCAGCTTCGCCAGGAAGGCGAGCACTGCGGCCGCCCACAGCAGCAGCGCGAAAAAGTGCGTCAGCTCCCCGAGCAGCCGGCGGGCGATCGACGGCCGCCTCGCGGCGGGGAGCTTGTTGGTACCGCCCATCGCGCGCCGCTCGGTTGCCTCGGCGGTCGTCAGGCCGAGCGTCATGACGTCGGCCATGGCCCTCCTCTCCGCTGAGCCGCGACGTGTGATCTCGGCGGCGACGGCAAGCGCTCTGGCCTCTCGCGATTCGTTGCCAGCAACCGACGAAATGCTATAACCGGCGCCGCTGAACGGCCGAACACCTGACCTACCCGGG
This sequence comes from Mycobacterium sp. E2238, assembly GCF_001672665.1. Lineage (NCBI taxonomy): Bacteria > Bacillati > Actinomycetota > Actinomycetes > Mycobacteriales > Mycobacteriaceae > Mycobacterium > Mycobacterium sp. E2238. The sequence goes on from NZ_LZKF01000249.1 coordinate 22,528, forward strand.
ATAACCGCCCGACGGACATTGATGTTGGCGTTCGGCTACCGTTTCCTACGGAACATCGCTAGGGGCGGTAGCTCAGTTGGTTAGAGCCGCGGACTCATAATCCGTTGGTCGCGGGTTCGAGCCCCGCCCGCCCCACCGGCTCTGAACAGCCCCACCGGCTCTGAACGTGCAGCTGGTTGACGGGGTAGGGGCCCGAGGTGGTCAGCCACAGACCTGGCCTATTTGTCCGTGATTTGGGCTCGCCTCGCACTGGCCGAGTTCGCGTCTGTAGATCTCGCGCATGTAATTGTCGATGCACGCCTGGTGGGCGGCGGGATCGGTGATGTCGACACAGGGATCGCCGACGCGTGCCGGTGCTACGGGAACAGAGATTGGTACGAGTGCTATGACCGCTGCCGCAGACACCCCCAATATTGCTCTCTTCATCAGTCTGCCTTTGTCGTAACCGTATGCGCAGCGTGGTGGAGTTGCGTGTTCGCAGTTAACCTCAGCCGGGTGCTACCGGCTAGTGGCGAAAGTCCCGGAAGCGAGCTGTCGCCGGCCCCGCTGCCCTCCTGCTTCGCGGCTCTCGCGTCCACACCGCAGACGACGCCATAAGGCGCGCAGTGTTTCCAGCGCTCGGGAATGCGTCGGGCGTAGTAATCAGAGCCGAGCCCGCGCTGGCAAGCGCTGTCTCACAGCACGTTTCAGGCGCCGAGGAAGGATCTGACGTTCGATGGCGACGAGGGGGCCGGTGCTTCGTCGCGACTGCACCGGTGATGGGTGACTCCCACACTCAGGGCGAACGGAGCGCGTCATCCGATCCGGGCCCGCCCGACGTCACATTCGCGGGCGGGGCCCGGCCGAAGATGGGGACTCAGCCCTGGTGCACGACGTTCTGGTTGCCGGTGTTGTTGACCGCCGGTGTGCCGGAGTGGTATGTGATGTCGTTCGAATTGCCGGACACCATGATGGAGTTGGCCGAGTCGACGGTGACCTTGTGCCCGACCCCGGAAACGTTCAGTACGTCGCAGTTCCCGGTGACGGTGACTACATGGTTGCCGCCGCTGACGTACAACGTGCCGTTGTCGCAGGCCACGGTCTTGTCACCACCCCATCCGTCGACGCTGTTGATAGGGCCCGCCAACGGGGGCGGGGACGGGAGCGGATTGGCCGCGGCGATGGCGTTGGTCGTGGCAGCGCCAAGGAGCGCAAGGCCGACCGACGCAATGATCTTGGTGCTCAAACTGTTTGACATGAGGTCCTCCTCGGAACTCGATAATGACGTGTTTCTTCCAGCGATTTGGATTGAGTTATGCGACAACTCTTTTTCATCCGACCAATGTGCACGACTACGGGAGTAGGGTCTTAGGGCCCATGTCCTGCGGGACTTCCGTCGCGTTATGACCGAGAAAGCGCCACTCCACCCGGGCCTCGGACACGGACCACGCATTGAGGAGTGTTCCGTCCATCATTTGGGATCGTCTTCCGTTCGGTAATTACACCTTGCGGATTTGCCTCCCGGGTGTCGAGGGCGACGTGCTCGAAGCTATGCGTGCAGTATCGATCCTCGGTTACAGCCCTGTCAGCAAACTCAATTGACTCTCACCTCATATTCTCTCGGGTAAAGTCCTCGCCGGATCGGGGCGAATCCCTCTTGTTCGAGACGCCCAAGTCGCCTGCGAACTAGCCGCACATCCGAGTTTGCAAGGCGGGGCAGCATGGTTGGCAGATTGTTCATAACGGCCGTCACCAGGTTCCGCTATCATGGCAGCTCAAATGCTTTTCGACGCGACCTGGGGCCTGATGGGATGCTGTCGAGAGGCTGCCGCCCCGACAGTTGCCATCCAGTGCGAACCGAGGGCCGAGAGGGAGATGGCACGCGTCCAGTCTCGCCAGTTGCCGGACCGACCAAAAATTTCGAGATGCGACCATTTCATGGATTCCCCGCCGATAGCAAACTCCTACGGTGCTATTGGTCCGGTCCCATTCCTGGATTCCGGGATAACTACACGCTGATGATTCCGATTGGCTATCTGGCATGCGGTACGGCCGCGGACGGCCCCAAGCTGCTGGTCTCGGACAACGACGAGCGTCTTCTCGTCCTTGCCTTGGGGGTAGGCCTTGAAGACTTAATGGATTGGCCCGAGATGGAGCGCAGAGATTGACGCAAGCCACAAATGCATAGGTTCGCGAGAGCGAGTCGGCCCCCCCTTTCATTTCGCCATAACGGACCTGTGTCCGGACGTCCTCAATTCGACGGAAATCTATCGGTCCTGCGATGAGGACACGCGAACCCCCGCTTCTGCCGCCAGACCCTGCCGGTGCCGAGCCACGCAGGCGGCGCAAGTCATAGATTGGGTTGAATGAGCCGACGCCATGAGGATGAAGCGCCCAACGACGCCGCCGACGACTCTCAGTCCAAGCCCAAGCGGGACCCTGAGCCGGTGGTGCCCGAGGAGGGCGAGGGCCCGTTTCCTCCCGTGGCCGGCGAACCCCGGCCACCCATCGGCAATTGACCGTGTCCCAAAGTTGTTCCCATCGTCGTTTCCAGGCAAGGGCTCGGGAGCAGTCGCGTCGCACGAGGTCGGCCCCACGTGTGGGAATTCGGGACCGGGGTATCCCCCCGGGCGTATGACTACAGCCAGGACACAACCGGATCAGCACGAAATCGACGACGTCCGGGGGATCGTTGACGCCATCTCCTCGGCCTTCGCGGCCAAGATCGTCGGGCAGCACGACTTACGCGAGTCGCTACTCATCGGCCTGCTGGCGGGCGGTCACATCCTGTTGGAAAGCGTGCCGGGCCTGGCCAAGACCACCGCAGCCAAGGTGCTCGCCGAGTCGATTCACGGCCGCTTTCAACGCATCCAATGCACGCCCGACCTGCTGCCCAGCGACATCATCGGCACACAGATTTATGACTCGGCAACCAACTCCTTCGTCACCCAACTAGGTCCGGTGCACGCCAACATCGTGCTGCTCGACGAGATCAACCGGTCCAGCGCGAAGACGCAGAGCGCCATGCTCGAGGCGATGGAGGAGCGTCAGACCACGATCGCCGGGCAGGTGCACCCGCTCGCGGACCCGTTTCTGGTCGTCGCCACCCAGAACCCCGTCGACCAGGAAGGCACTTATCCGCTCTCCGAGGCGCAGACCGACCGCTTCCTGCTCAAGGAGATCGTGCGCTACCCCTCCCCGCAGGAGGAGGTGGAAGTGATGTCGCGGATCGACGCCGGCCTCTACGACAAGGGACGGCCCGCCCCGCCGGTGGCCACTCTCGACGACGTGCTCCGCGTCCAGGACGTGGTCCGCCACGTCCACATGGACCGCGCCCTGATGCTCTATGCCAGCCAGCTGGTCGACGTGACCCGTCATCCCGCGCGGGCGCTGCCCAAGCAGCTCGCGCGTCTGGTCGAATACGGCGCCAGCCCCCGCGCCACGATCGCGTTCTGCAAGGCGGCCCGGGCGCAGGCCGTGCTGTCCGGGCGTGCACACGTATTGCCCGAGGACATCGCGAAGCTCGCGCACCGGGTGCTGCGGCACCGGCTCATCCTTGGATTCGAAGCAGCCAGCGCCGATATCACCCCCGAGGTCGTCATCGACGCCGCCCTGCGGGCCGTCCGCGTCCCCTGAGGTCGTCTTGGGTAAGCACCTCAACCGTGCCAAGGCGCACTTCGGCACCGACACCCGCGGCATGCTCGAAGGCGGCCGCTATGCGTTATTGCATACGCGCAGCATGGAATTCGACGACCTGCGCCCGTACGTGCCCGGCGACGACGTCCGGGACATCGACTGGAAGGCCTCTGCGCGATCGGGCAGCGTGCTCATCAAGCGGTTCGTCTCCGAGAAGCACCACAAGATTCTGCTCGTCGCCGATGCGGGTCGCAACATGTCCGCGCTCGCCCCGAGTGGGGAGGTCAAACGCGACGTAGCCGCGCACATCATGGGCGCGGTGGGGTTGATCGGTCTCCGGCGCTCGGATCAGATCGGCATGGTCTACGGCGACCGCCGCGGCAGTGTGAACGTTCCGCAGCGGCGGGGCGAGCCGCACATCGAGGGACTACTGCACCGCTGGTACCAGCACACTACGACCAACCCCGGCCACAGTGACGTCACAACCCAACTTGACTACGTGGCAACGCATTACCGGCACACCATGCTGATCATCGTGGTATCCGATGAGCCCGAGGTCGACGACAGACTCGGCGCGGTGCTCGCCAGACTGGGCGGACGCCACGACATCATGTGGGCGATGGTGTCGGACATGCCAGCGGTGGGTCCCGACAACACCGACGGATACGACGTCGCCACCGGTCGTTTCGTCCTTAATGGAGCCGACCTCGGCCCGCGGGTCGTCACCGCATATCGTCGCGCCGAGCAGTCCCGCCGCAACCGCCTCGACGCGTTCCTCACCGGTCACGCGATTCCCCACGCGACCATCGCGGGCAGCGATCACATCCGGCGCGAACTCGTTCGCCTGACCGAGGTGGCCGCCCGTGCCGGATGATCTGCTGCGTCACGTGTTTGGTCCGCAGCCCTACTCGTCGTGGTGGCTGTGGCTCGGCCTGCTGTTGGCGCTTGCCATAATCACCTGGTATGCGGCGCTTTTCGTGTGGACGCTCCCATCGCACCAACTGCGGCGCATCCCCGTTCTGCGGCGAGCGCACGCCTGGCTGATCCGCAACCGCTTCGCCCGCCGCGTGCAGGACATCGCCGACGAGCACGATGCCGGAAGGATTTCGGCACCCGCGGCGTGCTCGGCGATCAGCCGAACAGTGCGCAGCTTTCTCCATCAAGCGACAGGTGCCCGGGCGCAGTATTTACACGTCGGGGCGCTGGCCGATGCGAACCTGGCGGCTGTCGCACCGCTGCTGACGCGGCTCGGCGACGGGCAGTTCAACGCCGAGGCGCGCGTCAACGTCGCCGACGTGAGTGCCCGTGCGCGGGAGTTGATCCGCTCGTGGACCTGAAGTGGTGGCCGGTAGGGGCCATTGGACTGGCCTGCTTCGCCGCGGTGGTGGCGTTGGCGATATGGCTGCCCATGACGGCCGCCCGTCGGCGACTTCGCCCGCTGGCCAACGTCGCACGGCTGACCCGATTGCCCGAGTACGCGAAGGTGGCCCGGCTGCGATCACTGTCAACGATTGTCACTTTGGTGGTGCTGACGGCCATGTTCGGCGCCGCCTCGTGGGCGGCGGCCCGCCCGGCCGTGCCCAGCAACGATTTCGACGCCGCTCACCCCGAGGACATCATGCTGTGTGTCGGGCAGTCGGTGACCGATCCGGCGACGGCTGAACTGCTCGACTACTTCACGCGCCAAGCCGGCACGTCTCCGCCGCGCCAGCGCATCGGCTTGACCTCGGTCAACCGCCGTCTGGTGCCGCTGACGCGCGATCATCAGTACGCCGCGGCGCGATTCGGCGAGTACACCGGCGCACATGCGGCGCAGCCCGCGTCGTTCGCCCCCCCGGTGCCCTATACGGACTATGCGACGAGCGTGAACGACGTTCTGGCGCTCTGTATGTCGGGATTCCCTCCCATCGAGGAGGGCGGCACGCATCGGCGGTCAGTGATCTATCTCGGCCCCTCGGATCTCCGTGCCGCCGGGGACTCGCGTGCCGAACTGTTCACCGACGCCGGTGTGCGGGACGTGGCCCAGCGCGCGGGAACACAACTCAATGTCATCGACACGGCCCCCTCGTCCGCCAGCTCATCGCTGGTCGCCCTCGTCGAGCGGACCGGCGGTCGGTACCTCGCACCTGGACGCGGATCGGTGATCAAGGCAGTCAACGAAATTCGTGCACATGCCCCACCCGCACGCCTGGCCGACGGCACCGTCGTGGCCGCGGACGTCCGGGATGAGCCGGCGGTACCGCTGGTAATCGCGTTGCTGTCGGCGGCCGTGCTGTCGGTGGCGCTATTGGTGTTACGCCGATGACGTTCGATCCCTTGCTGCCCTGGGCGATCTTCGCGGTCGTCGCCGGCGCGCTACTCCTGGCGCGACTGGTGGCGCTGCGCCAGGTGCTCCTGTCGGCGGGGCGCCGGCGTGGCCGCGCGGCGCTGCGGTGGACCGGCGTGACGTTCGCGGTGCTGCTGCTTATCGCCGCCACCACCCGCCCCGGGCTTCGCAGCGACGAAAACCGCCGCGACGCAACGCGAGCGCCCGGCGCTAACCTCAACGTGTTCCTCGTCGTCGATCGGTCGGCCGACTCGGGCGTCCACGACTACGGCGCCGGTGAACCACGGATCGCAGGGATGCGCGACGACATCGGCGCGGTGATCAAGGAGTATCCGGGGGCACGGTACGCGCTCGTCGACTTCGCGTCGCGCGCCTCGCTGGACTGGCCGCTGTCCGAGGACGTCTGGAGCCTGCGCCCGACCGTCGCCGCACTCGGCTCCGAAAACGCGCGTCCCGACCTGAACGGTGCCTCGGCGGACAACGTGCTGCGGTACCAGTTGATCCAGGCGGCGCAGCAGTATCCGGGATCGCGAAATGTGGTGCTCTACTTCGGCTCCGGTGCGCCCGGATCGCGTGTACCCCAGGGCGACTTCAGCCTCGCGCAGAGCGCGGTGACCGGCGGAGCGGTGCTGGGCTACGGCCGTACCGACGCGATCAATGAGGTCGAATTGCGAAGAATCGCAGCACAACTCGACGTGCCATACGTCCATCGGGACCCGGGGCAGTCGTTTCGGCCGGACTTGCCCCGCACGCCGGATTTCCGGGTGGAGGTCGGTGGACGGACCGAGCTGTACTGGCTGCCTGCGCTGCTCGCCGCGGGGCTGCTGCTCGCCGAGATCTACCTATCGGTTCGCGAATTCCGGCGTGGCCGTATCGCCCGGCGGGATCTGACATCGTGACCTCGAAACCGGCACGGCTGCGGCTGCGACGGCGGCTGCTGACCTACTCGGCCCCGGCCGCCGCCATAGCGCTGCTGATTGCCGTCAAGCTGTTCTCCGTTGTGGTGGCCGGCAATTCGGCGACCCACGCCTTCGCGAACGGCGACGGGAACACCGTGCGAGCCGATGCGGCGATCCTCGGAGTGGTCAACGTGGTGGAACCTGCGAAGGCGCCGTTCGCTGCGGGCACCGCCGCCGTGCTTGACGGCCGGCTCGACGATGCCGACACTAACTTCTCCGAAGCGCTTGCTCGCACGGACACCGACGGCTCCTGCCCGGTGCGTGTCAACCTCGAACTGGTGCGCGAGACCGAGGGCGACCGTTCCGCGACGGCGGGGGATCGGGCGCGCGCCGAGGAACGTTATGCGAGCGCGCTGTCGGTCATAGACCAGGCGCCGCAAGGCTGCTTTGTCGGCAATAGCGATCCGGATCCCCAGCGGCGGACCATCCGGGACGACGCCGCGAACCGGTTGGCGGCCAAACGAACTGCGCTCAATGCTCCGCCGCCGGCAACCCCGCCACCGCCACCGCTCCCACCGCCAGCGGCACCATCCCCACCGCCGCCGCTGCCCACCGTCGCACCCGACGGCCGGGAGATCCCCCCACGGCGGCTTGATCCCGCGGGAGGCGATCCGCTCGACAAGTTGCAGCAGATCCTGCAGGACGCCGCCGGTGCGGCGCCGATGGGGGAGTAACCGTAACGCTCTGTCAGGCTCTTGACATGAACGAACCGTGTCCGTGCGGCAGTGCCAAACGCTATCTCGCCTGTTGCGGGCCATTCCATCACGGCGAGTCGCAGGCCCGGTCGGCCGAGGAATTGATGCGGTCGCGGTATTCGGCATTCGCCTACGGAGACGCCGGCTACCTCTACCGGACATGGCACCCGCGCACGCGTCCGGCCGACGTGACGATTGACCCGGGCACCACCTGGATTGGCCTGAACGTGATCGACACCGTCGCGGGTGGTCCGGACGACGATCACGGGGAGGTGGAATTCACGGCCCGGTTCGAGTCCGCGGGCCGCGCGGGCAGCCTGCACGAACGCAGTCGCTTCGAGCGCCGCGCCGGCCGATGGTTCTACCTCGACGCCGTGGCGCAGAGCGAGTGACGGGACTCGAACCCGTGTATACGGCTTTGCAGGCCGCTGCCTAGCCGCTCAGCCACACCCGCACGAAACGCCACCATGCCAGCGCGAGCCCCTACGGCCCAGTGTTTTCCTCGGCCCGATCATTTCTGCGAGCTGCAGGTGTCCGCCTTTCCGCGAATGACGGCTAAATTACCCGTATGCGGGTAGTTCGCCTGGTCGGTGTGATCCTGACGATGCTCATGGCGGGGCTGCTGTCTGCAAGTCCCGCCGGCGCGCAACCGCCGTCCAAGCTCACGGATCACATCACTGACAGCACCGGGGTATTGACGGATTCCGGCCGGGCAGCGGTCAGCTCGGCAATCGACCGGCTTTACCGCGATCGGCACATCCAACTGTGGGTGGTTTACGTCGACAACTTCTCCAGGTTCAAGCCCGACAACTGGGCCGACCGGACCCGCAGCGAGACTCGGATGGGCGACCATGACGCGCTGCTGGCCGTAGCAACGAACACCAAGCTGTACGCGTTCACGGTGCCGCCGCAGGTGCAGGGGCTCACACCGGCCGAGTTGATCGGTCTGCGATCCAAACAAATTGAGCCGGCGCTGGCCGCTAAAGACTGGAGCGGTGCGGCGGTCGCCGCGGCCGACGGGTTGAACAAGTCGGCAAGCTCGCCCAAGCCCGGGACGCCGATCTGGGTGCCGATTGCGATCGGCGTCATTGTCTTCGCGGTGATCGTCGTGGTGGCTTTCCTGCTCTACCGCGCGCGCCACCGCCGTCGGGTCGAGCCGACCGATGGCTACATCGACGGGCGTGGCGCTTCGTTGGGGCAGGCGATTTCCACCGCGGACGGCAGGGTGCGCCAGATCTCCGATTACGTCGCCAGGCATCGCGAGAGCGTCGGCGCCGAGGCTCAATCCAGGTTCGAAGACGCGAAGCGGCATTTGGCTGCGGCGCACGGCAAGCAGGCGACAAACGACTCGGAAGCCGTCGCCCACGCCAACCGGGCATCGACGCTGGCAGCTCAGGCCCAATCGTTGGCTAACGCTGACGTGCTAGCAGCGCACCGCACGGGGCGAGGTCGGGGTAGCGGAACTGCGCGGCGATCGGTGTAGGGACTGCCGCTTCAGAAGCATCCGCTTACGTGAATTCGCCGGCCGGCTCCGACACAGACGTTCACCGGTGGCGGTGGGGGCGGAAAGTCCTGCGGCAGTGGCGCATACGCGCCCGGCGGCGGGACGTTGGCGTTGATCGTATCGGCGACGTTGGTGCACCCGCTCACTGAGACGCGGTTGCCGACGCTTGCGCAGACGTCCGCGTTAGCCACACCGGAAGGCTGTACGACGGCATACAGCTCAGGAATTGCCGTGAGCGCCAATACCGCTATGCCCCCCGCGGTCCATGACCGCACCCACGAGTTCATCCGGATCTCCTTAACTCTGACCGGTGGCAAGTTCGGGTGTTCCTGTCCCGATCGCTCAAGGGGTTGCGCCGCCCTGTCCGAGCAGCGGCGTCCACTGGCAACGCTGTCTGACGTCAACCATCGGCTGGCGGATGTTCTCCAGATCGGCCTGCTCCTCCGGATTGGCGCCGAAATACTGCTGCACGTCGTCGCGGATCTGATCTTTGGGCCGATCCTGAAGGTCGGTGTAGAACCCGTTCAGGTCCGGATGGGTGAACAGGTAGCTCGAGAGCGCCGCCGCGACACCCGCCGCGACGCCGGCTACGTCCGCTGCCGTGCAGTTGGGGGGCCGGGGCGGGGGGTCAGCGGCAGCGGTTGCCGCGGTGGCACATAGAAGCGTGCCGGTGACCGCGCCAGTACCGACGGCCCCGACTAGTAGCCGACGCGGGATCAGATGCGCGAAGAACATAGCTGGCTCCTTTATGCGGCTATTACCGGCGGTTGGCATGGTATTCACTCTGGACACCGGCGGGGGTTCGTTACTCGGGCCGAAAGTCACTATTGCAACGGCCAACCGTCACAACGCGATGGTGATGCTGATCGTCCCGAACTTCGTTGCGGTGCGAGAAAATCAGCTGTCGTCTTCGGCGCCCAACACCGAGTGGGTGACGCGACCGCCCTCGAAGTGAAATTCATGCGCGGGATGACGCAGAGGCTCGATAGTGCCGTCCACGTGCAGGATGACTCCGCCACCGGACGGGATCCCCAGCCCGCTGACCGCCCCCTCGAGTACATGAATCATGCGCGACAACCGCCCCCAGCCGCCCCGCTCGTCATGCGCGTCGATCACCATCGGGACGAGGTTGAACACAGCGAGTAGTTCGAGCGAGGCGGAATCGGGCGTCTCGACGATCCCATAGCGTCCGAGCTGGACCGCTCCCGCCGAAACACCCACCAGGACCGCCCCTTGGGCGTGCCTGCGCAAGATCACGTCCTTCATGCCGGTGTGCTCGAACGTGTCCCAGCCGAGCCGTACATCGCCGCCGGCGAGGACGATCAACCAGGCACGCTCGAGGAAAGCGCGATCGGCGGGGCCGAACGACGAATCGATCATCCGACGGTCGGTGACCCCGAGCGCGTCCATTGCCGCCTCGAAGATCCCGTAGTACTCGGGACGATCCCCGTTGGAGGCACCGATATAGGCCGCGCTAAGCGGTGTGTCGCGCGCCAACCCATCGAGGGCTTCCTCGAGGAGCAGGCGGTCTCGGCGCTTCCAGAACAGCAGCTGGCTGTCCGCAAACAGATAAAGCGGTTGTTGTGCCACCGTCTCAGTCACCGGTGCTTCCGACGAGCTCATCGAACCTTGCGAGCGCGGCGTCGAGATCCGTTTCGTCGAAGATTTCGCAGCGGCTGATCATTGGACCATCGACGGTCTGGACTTCGATCCCGCGCCACTCGGCGTCGAAGCCGTCCCGCGAAACGCCGTGCGCCACATGGGAGCAAACCACTCCGAGTTCGGTCAACCGATGCACGGCCTCGACGCGGAAGATGACGTGCTTGGTCAGTTGCCACAGGGAAAGGAGGGATGCGTTCAGACCTCCTTCCTCGATGATGCCCGGTCGTCGGTGATCGATGTTCACCCAATCCGGCGTGGTCGGGAAGAGCTCGCGCCGGTTCATCGCGGCATATGAACTCGCGACAACCGACCAGGCGTGCGCGTGGGCGGCAGCCTCACCGGCGACATAGCGAGCGTCGAGCTCATCAAAAGCGGCATCGGTGTCGTCGACGTCGAAGAAGATATGGGCCGCAATCCGCTTGTCGGTGTCGATCTCGACGACTCCCAGCAGCTCGATGGCGAATTCCCCGCGCTCTGAATCGGGGTTGAAGGAGCGGACGAGAATCAGCGCGAGGCGCTCGCCGCGGGTCGCGATGACCGTCAGCGTTACCTGCGCAAGACCCTCGGCCAGGGCTTGCATGTTCGCCATCACGGCCTCGCGACCGTCCCAGAATCCGACATTCACCACCCGACGGCGATCGTCGACGACGCTGTCCTCGGCCAGGATTTCGGCGATCGCCGCCCAATCATGAGCCGCCGAGCGCGCAAAAAGTTGGTCTTCGGCTCGGCTTGCTGCGTTCTGCAGCCGCCGTGTCGGGCGGCCCAGCTCCTCGAACCTGGCAAGCGCGGCGTCCAGGTCGTCCTCTTCGAAGACTTCGTATCGGCTGAGCCGGTCACCTTCGAAGGTGCAAATAGTGATCGTCTGCCACTCGGCGTCGAATCCCTCTTGTGAAGTCCCTTTCACCACTTGGGTGACGACGGCTCCAAGTTCGGTTAGCCGGTGCACAGTCTCTACGTAGACGTGCACCTGCGGGAGAAGGTCCCACACGGCACGAACGGAGGTGGCCAGATCGGCGCCCTCGATTGTCACGCTTCGTCGATGGTCGATGTAAACCACGTCCGGCATCATCGCGAGAGGCTCGCGCCGATTGAACTGAGCGTGGCCTTGCACAACCAGCGACCATGCGCGCGCGTGGGTGGCCGCTTCGCCGGCGATGTACCGGGTTTCGAGTTCGGCAACGGCGGGTTCGAAGTCGTCGGTGTCGAAGATGGAGTGAACAATCATCCGATTGTCGCTGTCGATCTCCACGACGCCGATCATGTCCGCGCTGATCTCCCCGGGCTCACATCCCTGGGCGGAGGACCAAATACGAGTGAGGGCAAGGCGTTGCCCGCGAATCGCGAGGACCGTCGAGACAAGACGTTCGAATCCGACCTCGGCGACCGCCCGCAGGTTGGCGATATTCGTAGCGCGCCCGCGTAGTACACCGGAGTTGACGACCCGCCGGTTGTCATGCGACACAACGTTCTCGGCGAGTACCTCGGCCATCGCTGTCCAGTCTCGCCTCGTGAGGCAGGTCCAAAACCGTTCACTCACTTGGCTTGCCGCATTGACGGGGCGGTGTGGCCGCGCTTGCAATTCCTCAAAGCGGGCAAGGGCGCCATCAATGTCCGCTTCGTCGAAGATCTCGGAGCGATTGATCAGATCACCGTCGACCGTCGAGATGCCGATCTCTCGCCATTCGGCCTGGAAGCCGTCGCTCGACGTCCCTTCGACAACCCGGGTGACGACCGCGCCGAGCTCCGTCAACCGATGCACGGTTTCGATGTAGGCGCTGAGCCCTGGAGCGAGCAGGTCCCACGACGCTCTGAGATATGCGTCCAGATTGCCCGGTGCGAACGCTATTCCTCTTCGGTGGTCGACGTTGGCCCAGTCCGGCGTCGTCGGCGGTAGCTCGTGACGATTAACCGCGGCATAGGCCTGCGTGATGATCGACCACGTGCGGGCATATTCGGCCGCTTCTCCGGCGAGGTACCGGGCTTCTAGTCCTTCAAAGGCGGCATCAAAGTCGGTGGCGTCGAATAAGACGTGGGCCGCAATTCGCCCGTCTGTGTCGATCTCGGTGATCCCCAGCATCTCGATGACGAATTCGCCGCGTTGCAAGTGGGGTTCGAAGGAGCGGATAAGGATGAGGGCGAGGCGGTCACCGCGGGTCGCAATTGCCGTCAGCGTTACCTGGGCAAGGCCCTCGGCTAAGGCTTGCATGTTCGCCATCACGGCATCGCGACCGTCCCAGATCCCGACGTTCACCGCCCGACGGCGATCGTCGACGAGGCTGTTGCCGGCCAGGATTTCGCCGACCGCCGCCCAATCGCTGGCCGCCGAGTGCGCGAAGAATCGGTCTTCCGCGCGGGTCGCTGCATTCTCCAGCCGCCGTGTCTGACGGGTGAGATCCTCAAACCGGGCAATTGCGACGCCGAGGTCTGCTTCGTCGAAGACTTCGGAGCGGCTGACAAGTTCACCGTCGACCATGACGAGACTGATCCCTCGCCACTCAGCGTCGAAGCCCTCGTGCGACGTGCCATGCGCGACGTGGGTGTAGACGGCTCCCAGGTCGCTCAGCCGATGCACCACCTCTGGGTAGGTTCGAATTCTCTGGTCGAGATCCCATCCGGCGCGGACGTATTCAATCAGCTCGCCGGGAGCGTGAGCCGTACCCCGACGGTGGTCGACGCTGGCGAAATCCGGTGTAGTCGCGGGTAGTTCGTGCCGGTTCAGTGCGGCATAGCCATCCATGATGACTGACCACGCCCGCGAGTGCGTAGCCGCTTCGCCTTTGAGGTAACGGGAGTCGAGTTCTTCGAATGCGGCGCCGACGTCTTCGGTATCGAAGAAGACTACTGAGGTAATCAACCCGTCGGGATTGAGTTCGAGCACGCCGACGACGTCGGTGAGAAATGCGTCGAGCCCGTGATCGCGATCGGCGAAGCGCAGGCGCATGAGGGTAAGGCGCGCGCCACGAGTCGCCACCACGGTTGCCACCACGGTCGCGGGCCAGAGACCGGCGACTGTCCTCATGTCGGCGATCTGAGCGTCTCGACTATGTTGGGGACCCGCGCCTATTACACGACGGCGGTCGTCGTATACGAGGTTGTCGTCCAGCATCGTCGCCATGGCGTCCCAGTCGCCGGCGGCGAAGAACGCCAGGTACCGCTGTCCGGCTCGGGTTGCGGCGTTTTCCACCAGGTGCGCCGACTGGCTGAGCTGATCAAACCGTGCCAGCGCGGCGTCGAGCTCTGCCTCGTCGAATACCTCAGTTCGGTTGATCAGGTCGCCCTCGACCGTGATGACGCTGATCACTCGCCATTCAGCGTGGAAACCGTCGGGCGAGATTTCACGTGCGACGTGCGTGATCACCACACCGCGATCGTTCAGACGGTGCACCGATTCGATGTAGCAACGTAGATCAGACGAAGAACTCCATGCGGCGCCCATCAAGGCAGCCATCTCACCTGGCGCGATTGACGTCCCTCGCCGGTGGTCGATGTTTACCCAATCCGATGTTGTCGTGGGCATTTCGCGCCTATTGATCGAGGCAAAGCTTTGCGCGATGACTGACCACGTGCGTGCATGAGCGGCTGCCTCGCCGGCGATGTATCGTGCCTCGAGCTCATCGATGGCGGCGTCGAAGTCGTTGATATCAAAGATGATCCGTGCCAGAGCTTTTGCGTCGGCATTGACTTCGAAGATGTCGAAGACGTCGGTATGGAACGCCTCTGGGCGTTTGTCCCGGCCCCAGGTTTGGGTGCGGCATAGCGTGAGGCGGTCGCCACGGGTGCCGATGATATCCGAGGTCAAGCTCTCGACGCCGATTTCGAACGTTGCCGCCATCTCTTCGAGTACGGCGTTACGGCCCTTTCGCACGCCGGAATTCACTGTACGACGGCGATCGTCGGTGCACACATCGTCGGCCGCCATCGCAGATATCGCATCCCAGTCACGGGTCGCGAAACACGCTTGCACGCGCTTGTGGATTTCGCTTGCGGTGTTCTCGAGCCGCGCTGCCGGCCGGCTGAGCTGATCCAACCTCGTCAGTGCGGCGGCCACGTCCGAGTCGTCGAAAAGCTCGCTGCGGCTGATCCGGTCACCGTCGAACATCACAACGTCGGTCACCCGCCACTCGGCGTCGAATCCGTCTGGCGATGTCCCGATGGCCACGTGGGTAAGCACGGCGCCGATATTGCCTAGCCGGTGCACGGCTTCAATGTAGATGCGAGACTGCGGCGAGAGCTCCCATGTAGCGAGGAGATATGCGCCTAGGTCACCCGCGCCGATTGGTGCGAGTCGTCGGTGGTCGATGCTCGCCCATTCGGGGGTTGTCTTCGGAATTCTCCGCTGGTTCAGCGCCGCGAATGCCTCCATAACGAGCGACCAGGTATGGGCGTAATTGGCTGCCTCACCGGCAAGGTATCGACGATCGAGCTCTCCGAATGCGGCGTCTATGTCGTCGAGATCGAAGACCACGATCGCGGTGATCCGCTCGTCGGCGTCAACTTCGACGATATTCAAGGCAACGCCTTGAATCGTCTCGGGATCGCGGCCGGAGGCGCGTACGCGTACGAGAGCGAGGTGCGCACCGCGGACCGCGACGACATCCAACATCGATATCGTAAAGCCGATGTCTGCGGACACTTTCAGATTTTCGATCACTGCATCTCGACCGCGTCTGCTTCCCTCATTCACCACCCGTCGGTGGTCAGCGCCGGAGAAGCTATCGGCGATGCTGTCGCCCAGCGCATCCCAGTCGCGCGCCGCAAAGTGCGACCAGAAGTGGTCGAATGCCATTGTTGCTGCATTTTCCAGACGCGATGCCGGGCGGCTGAGCTGTTCGAACCTTGCGAGCGCGGCGTCGATGTCGGCCTCGTCGAAGAGCTCGCAGCGACTGAGGAGGTCACCTTCGACTGTGAGAAGGAAGATTTCCCGCCATTCGGCCTCGAAGCCCTCCCGCGACCTTCCACGCGTCACATGGGTGACGACCGCCCCGAGGTTGTTCAACCTATGCACATCCTCGACGTACGTACTGCCGTCCCCTGCGAGATCCCAGGTAACACGGACATATGCGATCAGGTCACCAGGCGCGAACCTTGCCCCACGTCGGTGGTCAATGCTCGCGAAGTCCGGCGTCGTCGCGGCGATCTCATGTCGGTCGAGCGCGGCATAGGCTCCCGTGATGACACGCCACGCATGGGCACACGGTGCCGCCTCGCCAGCGCCGTAACATCTTTCGAGCCGTGCGATGGCGGCGCCGAAGTCGTCGACGTCGTACGTGAAGACCTTCGCGACTCGGTCGTCGGCGTCGATCTCGACGACGTTGAGGGCGTCGTTCTGAATCGCCTCGGGGTCTTGGCCGGCCGCGCGAACAACTGCCAGGACGAGACGCTCACCGCGGATCGCCACGGCGCTGATCATCGAGATCGTGAAGCCGACGTCGGCCGCCGCCCGCAAGTCTCTGACCACGTCATCTCGACTAAGCTGCGTCTCAGCGCTCACGACCCGCCGGTGATCGGTGCCGACATAGTCGTCGGCGACGGTGTCCGCCAAGGCGTCCCAGTTGCGGGTCGCGAAATGTGACCAGACATGCTCGAACACCCGCGCCGCCGTGTTTTCCAACCGTCGCCCGGGTGGTTGCTCCGCCTCGAATCGGGAGTCGAGTTCGGTGAGCGCGGCGTCGAGGTCATCGATGTCGAACCACAGGTGCAGCCGGATTCGCCCGTCATCGTCGAGGCCGAACAATTGCAGCGAGTCGTCGCGCGGCGCACCGGGACTGGTATCCGCCATGTGCACTTCCAATCGCGTGAGCGCCAGCCGCTCACCGCGTACGGCGACGGTTGCGTGACCGTGCCATACACCGCCCAGCGCGCGCGTGCTCTTGACGACGTCGTTGACCCATTGGGAAGGCGTGACCACTGTGCGGGGGAATCCGACGACCTTGCGCCGACTCTCAAGGGCGATCTCGGGCGCGAGTCGCCGCTCAGTTTCTTCCCAGGCATCCCGGTCGATCGCGGTGTCCAACTCACGCACCGAGCGGACGCATGCGTTGTCGAGTTCGACGGGCGGTGAAGCTTCTCGCGGCGCTTGAGGAGCCGCGACGACACGATCGCCGACCAGGCCGCGCGCCTTTTCGGCAAGCGCCGCAGCGCCTTTCCGCTCGTACAATTCAACCGCCCGCTCGGCGGCGGCCCGCGCACCCGCAACGTCGCCGGCGGCACCCACAACCGTTGCCAGCGTCAGGCACGCATCGCCGTGATCCACCAGCGCGTCGGTACGCTCAGCGAGACCGACGGCTTCCTCGGCGACCCGCCGCGCCGCGTCGTGATCACCGCGCCGCGACAGCAGCCGCGCCCGCAGCGTGCGCCAGGCGATCGAGGCCTTCAGCGCGTGGCCGGCGAGACTCTCACTCTCGGTGCACAATTCGTCGGCCTCGGCGTCTCGGTCGAGTGCGAGACACGCGCGGCCCAGCAGCGCCGCGGTTTCGGCGGTATCGGCGTCCAGCCCCATGCGACGAAAGCCGTTGTAGGCCTTGCGCAAGTGTGGCTCGGCCGCCGCGGGTTCGTCAACCACCAGTTCCACGATCCCGGCGAACTGCTCGACCTCCATTAGGGAATGGCGCAGTCCGAGCTCGGTGGCCGTGCGCCGGGCCGAGTCGATCATCCGTCGCGCCGCCGCCCCCCGTCCGCGGAAGGCCTCCAACACCGCTTGGCACCGCGTCGATGTCGCCTCGACCGCCGGTGATTCCGTGGTGATTCGGAGCAGCCGCACCACGTCCAGGCACCGCCCACCCGCGCGTGGAACGGGATTCGGGCCCCACAGCGCCGCAAGCGGTGCGTTCGCCAGAACCGCGTTCACCCGGCGGTGTTCACGGGCGCGCCGCGCCGCCGAAAGAGCGTCGTCCAGAGCGATTTCGCCGTCGCCGATTCGTCCCAGCCGGGCGAGGCATCCGGCGCGCACGGTGTGCGCCATAGCTTCTCCGGCGGCATCGCCTAATTGGGCCAACTCGCCGGCGGCCGAGCCAACCGCGGCCGCCACGTCGTCCAGTCGCTCCGGGTGGATCAGCATCGAGAGCTGGCCGTCGAAGCAGGTGGCCCACGCCGCCAGTTGCCTCGAATCGGCGCTCGCGCTTTGCAATTGGGCCACCGCACTTGCCGCTGAAGCCACGTCACCGGCGGCCAGCAGGGCCTCGCAACGCGCTATCAACAACTCGGCCGTCTGGGCGTCGCGGTCGGGCAACTCCTCGTCGATCTCCTCGAGTGCGTGCAGGGCGCGGTCGTAGAGGTCCGCCGCGCCTTCGTAGGCGAGCCGTGCCATCGCCTGGTCCGCGGCACGCCGGCAGTATTCGACCGCCTTCGCCGCGTTGCCCGCCCACGCACATTCGAAGTAGTGGTACGCCAGTTCGGCCAGCAGCTCGTCGTCTGCGCCCGGCTCGCTTTCCAACGTTGCGGCAATGCGCTGGTGCAGCCGCATCCGCCGCACCGACGGCAACTCGGCCAGCAGCGACTGCCGGACAATCGCGTGGTTGAACCGGTAGCGACCGCCGGGCTCTTCGATGACGATGCCGGCCTTGCACGCCTCGTCGAACGCGTCGACCAGGTCGTCCTCCAGCACGCGTTCCACCAGATCCAAGGCGAACCGGCTGCCGACCACGGCGGCCGCGGCAAGCGCCTTGTTCGCCTCCGCCGGAAGCCGTGAAAGGCGGCGACTCACCGCCTCGCGCACCCCCTGGGGCAGGGTGCTCTGGTCCCAGCGACCGCCGCTTTCATCCACGTGGCGCAGAGCCTCGATGAGGAAGAACGGATTGCCACCCGTGACCGACGCCAGTGCCCGGGCGAGCTCTTCGTCGTTGTAGCCCGCCTCGGCGACGTAAGCGGTCACGTCGTCCTCGTCGAGGCCGCTCAGGCTAAGCCGGCTGGCCGTGCCGTCGCGGTGGAGGTCGGCGAGCATCGCCGCCAGGGGATGGGAGCGATCGAGGTCGGTGCTGCGGTAGGTGCCGATGATCTGCATGCGGGCGTGTTCGCCGAAACGCAGGAGATGTCGTAACAGCAGCAGCGTGGGCTTGGCCGCCCAGTGCAGGTCGTCGAGGATCAGGACGACCGGCGCGCTCGCCGAGGCCATGGCCAACAGCGCGACGACGGCGTCGAAAAGTGCGTACCGTTCGGTGTCCGGGTCGGCGCGCGTGGGCGCCGCCAGGTCGGGCAGCAGATCGGCCAGCCCGGGCACCAGTGTGAGGAGCGCTTCCACGCCCCGCAGCCCACGAAGCCCACCCGCACCCAGGCACGGCACCAGCGCACGCAGCGCTTCCGCGAACGGCTGGTACGGCGCACCGAGGTCCTCGTCGCATCTGCCGTAAATAACCAGTGCGCCTTGGTCATACGCTTGTCGCGACCATTCGCCGGCCAGACGCGTCTTACCGACACCTGGTTCGCCCGCGATCAGCAGTGCATTGGTGCCACCGGCGAGCGCGGCCTGCCACGCCGACGACAGCCGCTCGAGCTCGTGCCCGCGCCCCACGAACGGCCCGGTGCCCGCGAGAACGGGAGGCAGGCTCGGGCGTTCCAGGGGCACCTCGGTCGAATCCGGGGGATGGTCGAGCAGGGTGGTCTGCAATCGGAGTTCGAAAACGTGTTCCGGGCGCGCCAGATTGCGCAGCTGGCGCGTCCCCAGATCGGCGAGCGCGACGTCATCGGGCAGTGAGTCGATGACGAGCTCCGCCGTCGCACCCGAGCAGAGGATCTGGCCACCGCTAGCCAGCGACCGGAGGCGGGCGGCGCGGTTGACGGCGCGGCCGAAGTAGTCGCCATCGCGAAATTCGACCTCCCCGGTGTGCAAAGCCACGCGAATACGCATGGGCTCGCGCAACGCCCAGGGCTCGTGAACGATCGCATCTTGAAGCTCGATGGCCGCCGCGGCGGCCGCTGACGGTCGCTCGAACACCGAGAATGTGGCGTCGCCCTCGCCGCGGGTCTTGATCAGCCGGCCCCCACGGGACGTCACGACCTGCTCGACGAGTTCGTCGTGCCGTGCCAGCGCCACCGCCATGGCCCCGGCGTCTGCCTCCCATGCGGCCGTCGACCCCTCGATGTCGGTCAGCAGGAACGTCACCGCCCGAGTCACTGACGGGAGTTGTTGTGCAGCAGGCGTTTCCAGCGCGGAGTCCTGCGCGACGATCGCGGCCTCCAGCCGGCGAAGGTCCGGTCCCGGGTCGACCCCCAATTCGTCGGCGAGCAGCGCGCGCGCACGCTGGTACGCGCCGAGTGCCTCGCCCTGCCTGCCGGCGCGGTACAGCGCGAGCATCAGCTGGCCCCAACGCCGTTCGCGCAGGGGCGCATCGGCCACGGCGGCCTCGAGTTCGCCGATGATCTCCGCGGCCCGGCCGGTCGCGAGCAGCGCGTCGGCCCGGTCCTCCACCAGTGCGGCGTGGCCCTCGATCCACCGCGTTTTCTCGGAGGTGCCCCGTCGGCTCTCGGGCAGCTCGGGGATTCCGCGCCACAGGGCGAGCGCCTCCTCGAAGCGGGCCACCGCCTGGCTGGTGTCGCCGGCCGCCGCGGCGTCGCGTCCCAGTCGGGCGGCCGATTTGTACCGCGCGGCGTCAACCTGGGTCTCGGCCAGCGTCCAACCCGTGCCCGTCGTCAGGACGAAACCGTCGCCCAGG